>CAJKVD010000030.1 GCA_905203195.1 uncultured Clostridium sp.
TTGACATTTCAAGACGAGTTTGGGTTCGATATTGAAATGGTGATGGCACCATTTTATTATATCGAACAATATAGGTATTTAATACCTTAATATATACTTCCATAAAAGGGAAAATGTTAATTATTTCATTAGCATTTTCCCTTTTTTCGTTTCCTGGAAAGGAGACACAATATGAGTTATCGTAAACTTTCTCCTTCAGAAATTAAAATAAAGGAGCTAGTTAGTGATAATTTGAAAACCTATTATGATTACCAACTGAATCATTATGATTTGTCTGATGAAATAAGATCGTTTTCAACTTCTCTGATTAGAACATCAAATGATAAACATTATTCTAAACCTGATTCTAATTTCTTAACTGTTATCTTAGAAAGAGATGAACATGAATACTTTTGTAAACGATATTCTAAGTATTTGGATATGTTAAAAGATTACAGTAAAGAACTATATAGCGTTATTACGCTCAAATTTCAGTTTAATTATACTGTTTCAGATATATCGGATGAATTGTGTAGAGATTCAACTGTGATCAGTTACATGTCAAATAAAGCTGCTCTTTTATTAGCAGTTTTCGACACTAATATTGATTACTCGGTAGATAATTATATTGAGTATTTAGATAATCATTCAAAAAATTATCAAATAAAAGAGAGAGTAAAAATTCTTTGCGTACAAAAAGAAGATGATACGGAAAAAGTTCTAAATAAGATTTCAGAGATTTTTGTCTCTGATTCTTGTAAAGATGTATCTTTATCAATATTCACAAATGATATCGAAGTTAGCAGAGAGGTTTTGAAGATTGTTTATACTTTTGCCTTTCTACACCCAAATATTAACCTAGATATGGAAAATTTTAAAACCAAAGCCCAACAGATGAGGCTTACAAATAAAGAGATGCGATCAATTCAAAAGTCTAAAATCAAGTGATTTTAAGCAGATTTTTGGGTTGATTGCGGTAAGAAAATCAAAAAAAACATTAAAGCAAAGCTTTAATGTCTATTTACATGAGGAGGGGAAGCGCCCGTGATAACTACATCCGATTATGTACAATATCAGACACTCAAAGATAGTAGCTCAATAGAAAATTGGATCGATGACGGTACGATTTTCAGCAACAGAGAAGACTTTAAAACAGTTATTCATCATTTATGTAAGTATAAAGATCAAAATAAATATGATTACAGTAAAAATAACGGTAAGAAAGCTTATAGTCCAATATATGCTCATTATCTGAAAATCATGATACCGCAGAATTTCTCAAATGAAGAAAAGAAATCTTTTATAGAAAAATATATGATTTCATTAAATCCATGCTTTAAAAATAACAGTTTCTTATATTGCTACAAATATAAAGAACAAGGTAAAGGTCATTATATAGAAGTTATCTGCTTTACAAGAAAATATTATAAGAGAAAACAAAGAAAATTGATTACTTATAACAGTGATTACTATTTTGATGAAGTAAATAAAAGAAGATGTACTATGAATAATCCAAACGCAGTACGCTTACACAGGAAAGGTGAACCAAAAATAAATAGTGTTGGTGAAAAGATATACCAGGATTATTATTGTTCACCTAAAGAAACTGAGGTCTTTAAATATAAAAATATAAACAATTTGAGAACAAAACTAATAAAGATCGTTCAGTATGTAAGATTGTTAAAAAACAGAGATTATTGGAAAAATCAAATTAAATTCTTTTCACGGATAACAGTTTCCACTTGGAGGCATAGAGAAAAGATACGTATAAAAAATCAAATGATTCAACGAATAAATTCTATTGTAGGAGATATACAAGAAGCTCTTTATGTTTCTAGGTTTTGGTATGATGTTGAACGTTCATTTTATAAATTGATATATAACATAGATAAGATTCTATATAAGTCAGAATGGAGAGATTCTATTTCAGGAAGAACAGTTTATTTGGGACTTAATCAATCATCAGCTTCTGTTGAGGATAATTCAATACTATTAGAAAAATATATAGAAGAGAAAATAAAAAACTGGTGGAATGATGAAATATTTCATGGTTACGGTCTCGAATGGTTTAGATAAAAAAAGGAGGGATAATTTAAAATTGGAAAAATATGTAAACCTGTTTACACTGTGTTTTCTATACATAGTTGTAACCACAAAAGTTGTTATTGAATTTATGTATCAGAAGAAGTGGAAAGGATGTTTAGCAATAGCTTTAAGCTATCCTTTCTACATATTGTTCGTCTATTTATTAGTTATTAAATTTTAAACAAAGGGGGTAAGGAAAATGGGATTATTAGAAAGTATGAGTAGAGATTTAAGCAAAGCACAAAGAATATCTATTGGTGATGTAAGGATCAATAGATTAAATGATGCATTGTATGATCAAGCGAGTGAAGAAATGATTCAAGGATTAATGGAATCAATAAAAAAACATGGACAAATGGAAAATGCTATTGGATATGAGGACAAATATGATGCGAACGGTGATATTGATGGTGCTTCATATACTCTTGTTGGTGGTAATACACGTTATTTAGCAATTTCAAAACTTTATGAACAGGGAGAAGGAGATGGCTATATTAATATGACCATCATTGAAAAGCCTAAAAATCATACAGAAGAATTGGAAATCATGATTACAAATAATATGCAACGTAAAAAGACAAGCGAAGAAAGGTATCATGAAATACGTGTAATGGAACATGCTTATGAATATTTGGATGTAAAGCCTTCTGGAACTAAACGTGATTGGATAGGAAATCAGTTAGGTATTTCAGGGAGATATGTTGATAAGCTTATCAACAAATTTAATCCAAAACCTGTTGAAGAAATTGAAGAGATGGAACGAGTTCCATCTTCTAATGAAGAAGAAAATGTTGAAGGTCAAACTGATATTTATGATTTTATTCCTGAAGAAGATGAAATTGCTGGTGATAATGAAGAACATCCAATGATTCAAGAAAATCAGGAAGAAGTTATTCAAGAACATCAATTTACGGCAAATAGCAACAATGCTCCTAGAGAAAGAGAAATGATTTCATTCATAAAAGGAAATATCAGATCATTAAAAAGATCAAAAGAAATTGCTGATGAAATAGGATATCAGGATTCGATTTCTAAAGAACTTGACGAAATAGTGGATCAGTTAAGCGAGATACTGATAAGTTTACAAAGTAATCACAGTGATCAATAAAATAAAAATTACAATGTCTCCGAACATTCACCAGTCTTATCTTTACGAATCAAGGTAGTACGTTCCGTCTCCACCTTGATTCAATCTAATCCTGGCGCTTTTAGAAAGTGTAAAGTTTAATTTAAAGAAAAGAGGAAACAAAAATGGAAGAAAAAAATCTAAAGATTGATAGTTTTGTAAAAAGATGTATGCAAAACACTATAGGGGGTAGTGCTAAATCAAATAACCAATGGTATTTAGAATGTTTAAATAAAGCAAAAAATACAGAAGATTTTGAAAACTTATATTTTAGTACAAAAGATATAGATATTATGAGTTCACAAGCATATGGAGAATTATTGAAAAAACAAAGTTTGATTTATGAAGGATATAGTGAAATATACAATTATGTTATGAATCAAGCGGAGATAAAAAATATTGCTGGATCTGATGGAGCGGGGTTAAAAATAGGAAACGATAATTTTTCTATATGTGTAAGCAATGGCTATGGTGATGGGGTTACTAAATTTGCTGTTTTTAAAAAAGAAAATCCTTATATTTGTGCTATAGATCATATGATGGATTGGCAAGTAACTATTGATGGAAAATTTAATATTTATAGTTACGACTGTGGAAATGAGGTCGCTCTTGAATTAGAAGGAAGTTATATTATTTATTCATACAATGGATTTGTAGCATTAGTAGAGCAAGACAGATAAAGGATGGAACAAGTTCCATCTTCGAAAAATAGAAAGGATACTAATTATTATGGAAAAAGAAATTATTAAATTAAAAGATTCAATCGAAGCCCTAAATAGAACATCAAAGGATATGAAAGTATCATTTCATTATACTGATAATGATGAAGAAATTGATGCAATCAAAACTGTAGCTGAGGCTGCTGAAAATTATTTAGAAATGAAAAAAGAATACAAAAAACTGGTTAATGACCGTGATCTAGCTGTAAAAACATATGAAAGACAAGCAAAGGAACTCAATCATATTGGATACTTCTTGATTGAAACTCTTGGATATACAATGCAGGAAGTAATGGTAATTGCTGATACATCTTTAGAAATTCAAGATGTAAATAGAAAGTTGAAAGAGTTACAGAAAACTAATGAAGAAGCGACTTTTGAAGATGCAAGAGAAGAAATTACTAAAGATATGTATGAAAAATATTGCAATAAATTTGATGATATTGTACTCAATAAAGATTTTAAAACATCAGCAATTAAAAGAAAATTAAAAGAGTTAATTGAAGAAATTAATCATTACTATGGTGATGATTCAACAGTACCAAAAGATATATTTGATTTAGTACAAGAAATCAATGAAAAGATAAAAGATCTTGAATACGAATCAGAGGATTATTATATATAACAATAGGATGGAACAAGTTCCATCCTGGAAAGGAGGAAATATGATTTTATATCAGATTCATGCAATAAAAGAAAATAAGATGAATAGAAGAAAAATTGATTATGATACTGCCTGGTCTAATCAATTTTGGTTTTCAAATGAAGAAGATGCCTTATCTTATTGTAAAACAATGCAGCAGGTGGGATATTTTAAAGATTATGATACGTTATGGATTATAAAGTATCATTTTAAAACACGAAAAGTCATTGATAATTTTAAGTTGGTTGGAAAGAATGATTATTACAAATACGATATGATCTATCAAAAGTCATTGTTAAGCTAACCAAGGAACTTGTTCCATCTTTGAAAGGAGACAAAAAGGCTATGTTTTTCTTTAGACAAAATTATGAACAGATACAAGAAATACAACATATATTAGAAAAGTGTAATTTGAATATAAAAGATTTATCTGAAACTTTAGATCTGAATGAAAAAGATGTAAACAGAGCAATGTCGGGCAGCATAAAACAAAAGGATCTGTTAGATAAAATTCAAAATTATCTCTTAGATTTGTTAAAAACAAGAGAAAGTGAAACTCGAAATGAACTGGCTAAAAAAAGTCTAGCTGAATTACATTTTCTTCTTGATTATGCTAAAGAAAATAGTGATTCAAAATATGATTCAATAACATTAAATTATGTTATTTCAAATTATTTTAATTTGGAATATGTATCATTAAGAAATAATAGGGAAGGAGAAGAAAATGAAATTTAAAAAATGGATTGTAGAAAATAAATATGGAATATCTCAAATGAAAATTTGGTCAAAAGAAACACCTATAGAAAATGAAGAAAATCCAGCAACATGTCATATTGATAAAGAAACATCAATAATTGAATTTATAGTACCAACAATAAAAAACTTTATCAAAGATATTGGAAAAATTTGTTATATGGCTTCACAAATGTATATTTTACCTGTAGCATTTTATGGCTTTGCTTGTTTAAAAATACCTAATACTGATTTAAAACAAAATGTCACAGGTATAATACCAATTATCATTTTTGCAATGGTTATGATTGAATTGTTTTTTCTAATAAAAAATCATTTTACACAAACAAGAAATATTAGAGAAATATTATCTATTTTAACATTGTTGATAGTAGATATTTTTTACCGAACAATCTTAAAAAATAGGGTAATGAGTTTAGAATTATTGACTGAAGTATTTATTATGACGTTTTGGATAGGAATTATTTGTTTTGCTGGTCTATTTATATTTGATGTTGTACATATGATATTGTCATATAAGAAAGGTAAAGCAATTATTATAAGTGAAGAAAAGAGAACAAATTATCGTTTTGTTAAATAGTAGTATTAGAAAATAAAATTGTTGAAATATCGAGGTGATACTATGGAATTGGATGACGTTGTTAGAAAAATAAAAAAATTGTTAGCTATTGCTGAAGATCCTTCAGCTTCTGATCAAGAGATTCAGTTAGCAGCGTATCGTGCTGAAAAGCTGATGTTTAAATATAAACTTGATAGAAAAGATATCAATTGTAAAACTAACACATCACATTTTAAAAGAAATAGCACTGAGGGATATGAATTAGGTGTTGCTATGGGGAGCAAATACAATTTTAACGATAAAAGAGGAATCAAATAAAATGTCAACTTATTATAGAGATATCCAAATTATAAAACATGCCCTTCAGTTTTATATAAAAAGACCTGATGCAAATGAAAAAGATTTAGAAAAAGAAAAGAAACTTCTAAAAAAAGTAGAAAATGAAGTAAATAACTTCAAAAATTCAAACAATATTAAATAAAGGAGAAACGTTATGAAAAACAAAAAAACACTTAAATTATTAATTTTATTAATTTTATCAATTATTCTTTTTTATGTAATAAATATATACGCAATGAATTATAACAGTGATTCTTATGTTAATGATTTATTAATACATACTTTATCACGTTATATGATGCCTGTTCCAATATTATTCATTGGTTATTTATTATATATGATTTTAGAACCATTGATAAAAGAACTATTAAAGAAATATTTACCTCTTATTTTTATGTTTCTAACTTCAATAGGTATTTTCTATTTAGTAATAAGATTTTTTTAAGAAATTAGCAATATAATTAAAAAGGAAGCTTTAAATGAATAGTAATTATTTAAAAAATATAATGAAAAAAAAGCATATATCAATGTATAAGTTAAGTAAATTATCTAATATTGATAATAAAAGTATTTGGAACATAGTTAATGATAAAAGGAAAGATCCTCAAATTTCAACAGTAGTAAAAATAGCAAAAGCATTAGATCTTAATGAATATGAATTTGCTGAATTATGTGGATATAGAAAGGATGATGAAAATGATAAAACAAGATAAACAGGATTTTATATATAATGTTGAAACATTGGCTACAGGTAATGATAAAGAAAAACTATATGATGAAATATTAAAATTAAAAAATGAAAAGGGATTTACACTACTTGAAATATTATCAGCATTAAAAGAGTATGACAATCCGAAATTTGAAGAACAAAGAAATGAAATATTGACAATAAATTGCGATAAAAAAATATTAAAAGTTGAATTACTTGTGTATGATTTTGGCGATATCCATAATGAATTAGATAATAATTATTCAAAAGAAAAAATTAGTGATGACTTGAAAAAAATAGAATCTGATAGATTTAAAGTTAAAGATGTCTTAAATATAATTAATTATTCTGATTCTTTGAAAAATTTAAAATAATAATGTTATCGTCTTTTTCGTCACTTGGTAAAGGTTTATAACAAAAACTAATTGTTTTATCATTTTTAAAATGATCATATAAACTTGGACGTAACAATCTAGTTTTATTGTCGTTATATATCGTACGTTTCATTTGATTTTCATTTTTAGATTTACCATTTCTTCTTACAGCGTAACAATATCTATTGTTATCATTGTCTCTGTTGTTAAGAACATTGATAACATGCTCTAATTGTTCACCTGTGGGTCTATGAAATGTTGTTGGAATAAAATTTGAAAAATATTTATAAAATTGTTCTTCAAAATTCCCTAGATTTTCAACATAATTAACTTGGAAGAATCGTCTAATTTCTACTATGCTTATAGAAAAACGTATACTATTTGCTAGTGTAACTAACTTATTATTATTTTCAGTATTTATAAATGTTAACTGTGAGATGTAATATTTATTTTTTTCAATACTTTTATCTAAACACTCAAAG
>CAJKVD010000031.1 GCA_905203195.1 uncultured Clostridium sp.
ATTAATAGAAAAAGGTTGCTATATGCAAGCAAACTATGGAAGTATATTAGGACAATATGGAAGAAAAGCACAAATTATAGCAAGAAAATTATTTGAAAATAACTCTATCCACTTTTTAGGAAGTGATGTTCATAGACAAAATACAATATATCCAAAAATGTCAGAAGCATTAGAAGAAATAGCATCAATTATAGGAACAGAAAGATTAGAAAAATTAACAACAACAAATCCAAAACTAGCATTAGCAAATAAAAGAATAGAAATAGATACACCATATGAATCAAAACTAACATTTAAAGAAAAAATAAAAATGTATATCAGAAATTACTAGAAAAATGCTTTTAGGATGTAATGAAGGGAATGAGTTTTATGAGAAAGTATTTTGGAACAGATGGAATCAGAAGAATTGCCAACACAGAGTTAACACCAGAACTAGTATATAAAGTAGCAAAATCAGGAGCATATGTATTATCAAAACACACAAACCATGTGCCAACAATTTTAATAGGAAGAGACACAAGACTATCAGGAACATTAATAGAAAGCGCAATGGTAGCAGGATTTTTAAGTTATGGAGCAAATGTAAAATTATTAGGTGTAATACCAACACCAGCAGTAGCATATTTAACAAGAAAATTAAAAGCAGATGCAAGTGTAGTAATATCAGCTTCACACAACACATTTGAATTTAATGGAATCAAATTTTTTAGTAATAAAGGAATGAAAATACCAGACAGTTTAGAAGAAGAAATAGAAGAGGTAATGGAATCAGGCAAAATAGAAGAACTAACAGCTGTAAGAGATAAAATAGGAGTATATGAAAATTGTGAAGATTTAATAGACGAATATGTATATTTCTTTAGAAAAAATTTTGATACAAATATGGATAAAATAAATAGAGATGGCTTTATAATAGGTTTAGACACAGCCAATGGAGCAACATACAAAGTAGCAGAAAAAATATTCACATCATTAGGAATAAGATATAAAATTATAAATAATAATCCAAATGGAATAAATATAAATGATAAATGTGGATCAACACATATAGAGTTTTTACAAAAATATGTTGTAGAAAACAAGTTAAACATGGGGTTTGCATATGATGGAGATGGAGATAGATGTTTAGCAGTTGACGAAAAAGGAAATCTTATTGATGGTGATATAATAATGGCAATAATTGCTAAATATTTAAAAGAAAAAGAAAAATTATCAAAAAACACAATAGTAGCAACAGTAATGAGTAATTTAGGCTTGCATAAATATGCAGAAAAAAATGGTCTAAAGTTAGAACAAACTCAAGTAGGAGACAGATATGTGTTAGAAAAAATGTTAAAAGAAGACTATAATCTAGGAGGCGAACAATCAGGGCACATAATATTATTAGATTATAATCCAACTGGTGATGGAATACTAACATCAGTAATGTTAATACAAGCAGTTTTAGAATCTAACAAAAAAGCTTCAGAATTAGCAGACATAATAAAAATATATCCACAAGTTTTAGTAAACGCAAAAGTAGACTCAGATAAAAAATATGATTATGATAAAGTTCCAGAAATACAAGAAGCAATAAAAAAACTAGAAAAAGAATTTGACGGAAATGGTAGAATTTTGATAAGACCATCAGGAACAGAACCTTTAGTACGAGTTATGATAGAGGGCGAAAATCAGCAAGAAATCACTAAAAAAGCAAAAGAAATGGCAAAACTAATCGAAGAAAATATGAAATAACATGTAATAAATATGAAACAAAAATGTAAACAAAACTTAACAATAAATGCCTTGAATAAAAAAGTAATAAATGATATAGTATAATTACGTATAACTAAAGAGAAAGGGGAATATTTTAATATGTTTATTTTTAATATATCAAATCCATTAACACTTGCGCTAATACTAGCAATTACAGTCTTACTAGTGTTTTTAGCACAAGAAGTAAAAAAAAGTTATATAGCGGCAATTCCATTATTTGCATTTCTAATATTAACACTTATACATGGAATCCAAATGTTTACAGTACCAGAAGAATACAGAAACTTATTACCAATTTTAGGAAGATGCATAGCAATAGATTTTGTGTTTGTCGGAATCTCATTTTTTTCATACTTATGGGTAGATGATATAGAAGCAAAAGAAAAAGGGATAAAAAGTGTAGATACAAGTTTGGATTGGTTTTGGAAAAATGTTTAATATTTAGCTTTAATAATAATACGGTGGTTATTAACATTATTACAAGTAATAAGAGTCAATTCATTAGAAAAAGAATTAGACAAAGGAGATAAATTATCTGTTTTTACTTCATAATTAGCAAAAACAGAGTATATATATTCATGATTTTGATTATCATAAATATATATTTTATCTTCTTTTTTTAGTTTTGAAATATTGCTAAAAAAAAGATTATTATTATAATTATGACCAGCAATACACAAATTTCCTTTTTCAGGAGGCATTTTTCCATGAAAAATACAAGGTGAAGTCTTTAAAGTTTCGTCATCTAACATAGAAAAAATAGGATAAGAAATGTTAATAACAGGAATTTTAATTTCACCAACAACAAATTTTTCAGTATAATAAATTTGACTATTCAAATTCTGATATTCATTAGAAAAATCATTATTATTATTATATAGTTTTAAAGTCTTATAATTATAAGCAATTTTATTACTATTTTTTTTATTTTCATTAATTCTTAGCAAATGATATATATAAAATGACAGTAAAATAAAAATAAAAAAAAGAGAAAAAATAAAAATATATTTAAAACCATATTTAATATTTTTTTGCAGTTTATTTTTATATAGTGTACTATCATTATCACTATTATTCATCAAAATTTGATTCATAAAAAACGATTCCTTTCAGTTTTTAATATGTGAAAAAAATAATGTTTTATGCAAAATTAATCTAAATGCGAAAAAAATCTTTACTTTTGGCAATAATTAAGATATAATATAAGCTATTAAAGGCTATTAGAAAGGAATGAAAAAAATGGAAAAGAACAAAAATACAAACAATGAAGAAACAGAATTAGACATAAACCATCTAATGCAAATAAGAAGAGAAAAATTAAAAGAATTACAAGAACAGGGAAAAGACCCATTTGAAATAACAAAATTTAATAGAACAAATACAGCAGGAGAAATAAAAGCAAACTATGAAAAATACGAACAAAAAGATGTAACAGTAGCAGGAAGAATAATAGCGAAAAGAATAATGGGAAAAGCATCATTCTGTACAATACAAGACAACGATGAAAAAATACAAAGCTATGTAAGTATAAATGATTTAGGAGAAGAAAGTTACAAAGCATTCAAAACATATGACATAGGGGACATAATAGGAATAACAGGATTTGTATTTAAAACAAGAACAGAAGAGATATCAGTACATGCCAAAGAAGTAACATTATTATCAAAATCATTAAGACCATTACCAGAAAAATTTCATGGACTAAAAGATCCAGACTTAAGATATAGACAAAGATATGTCGATTTAATAATGAATCCAGAAGTAAAGAAAACTTTTGAAATAAGAAGTAAAATTATTAGCAATATCAGAAGCATATTAGAAGAAGAAGGATTTTTGGAAGTCGAAACACCAGTATTAAATACAATATCAGGAGGAGCCACAGCAAGGCCATTTATAACACATCACAATGCATTAGATATAAATATGTATTTAAGAATTGCACTAGAATTAAACTTAAAAAGACTAATAGTAGGCGGATTTAATAAAGTTTATGAAATAGGAAGAGTATTTAGAAATGAAGGAATGGATATCAGACATAATCCAGAGTTTACAATGCTTGAACTATATGCATCATATCAAGATTTTCATGACATGATGGATATAACAGAAAAAATATTCTCACAAACAGCACAAAAAGTTTTAGGAACAACAAAAATAACATATCAAGGTCAAGAAATAGACTTAGCACCAGGATGGAAAAGAATCACAATGATAGACAGCATTAAAGAAGCTTGTGGTGTTGATTTCAATAAGATAACAACAGACGAAGAAGCAGTCGCATTAGCAAAAGAAAGAGGAATAGAAATTCCAGATCCAACAAAAGAGACACGAGGAGATGTAATTAGTTTATTCTTTGACGAATATGTAGAAAAAACTCTAATACAACCAACATTTATATATGAATATCCTGTAGAAATTTCACCACTTGCAAAAAAATGTCCAAACAACAAAAAAATGACAGAAAGATTTGAAGTATTTATTGGTGGTAGAGAATACGGAAATGCATTTTCAGAATTAAATGACCCAATTGACCAATATGAAAGGTTCAAAAAACAAGTTGAAGCAAAAGAAGCTGGTGACGAAGAAGCAGGAATGATGGACGAAGACTATATTCAAGCATTAGAAATAGGTTTACCACCTACAGGTGGACTAGGTATAGGAATAGATAGATTAGTCATGTTATTAACAGATGCAGCATCAATAAGAGATGTATTACTATTCCCAACAATGAAACCTTTAAATTAGAACAAAATAGTTAGATACATTAAGAAAAAAGCTAATTAGAACATTAGCTTTTTTCATATAAAAATAGAAAGAGGTGATACAAATGTTTAATTTTACATTTGATAGAAAAACAATATATACAATATTAGCAATATTAATGATAATAGGAATATTGGAATATATAATGGTGCCAGGAAAACTCATAAGTTTATTAATAAGCATACCAGGAGTATTAATAGCAATTACATTCCATGAATTTGCACATGCATATGTAGCAGATAAATTAGGAGATGACACAGCAAGAAGAGAAGGAAGATTAAGCTTAAATCCAAAAGACCATTTAGATCCGGTTGGAACATTAATGTTATTAGTAGCAGGATTTGGATGGGGAAAGCCAGTACATGTAGATCCAAGAAATTATTCAAGAAAAATGTCAATGGAAAAAGGAGAAGCTCTAGTATCAATAGCAGGACCAATAATGAACTTTATATTAGCATTTATATTTGCATTAATATTTTGCGCAGTGTACAAATTTGGAAGTATGTCATTTTTAAATTCAACAATAGGAAGTACAACATTATTAGTATTATCAGGGGTAATATCAATAAATATAGGATTAGGAGTATTTAATTTAATACCATTACCACCACTAGATGGCTCAAAAGTAATTTTACCACAAAAGGCAAAAAATTGGTTTATAAATAATGAACAAATATTTTACATAATATTTGTAGTATTATGGATAACAAATTTAGCAGGTTATATAATTACACCAGCAATAACAGGAGTAAGTAACGGAATATTAGGCTTAGCAAAATTGATATTTAGATTAGGATAAAACAGATTAAGATTCTTTTGCAAAATTCAAGTATTAGAAAGGATGAAAAAAATGCTAACACTAGGAATAGAATCAAGTTGTGATGAAACAGCAGTAGCAGTAATAGAAGATGGAAGAAAAATATTATCAAATATAATAGACACACAAATACCAATACATGAAAAATATGGAGGAGTAGTACCAGAAATAGCATCAAGAAATCATATAGAAGCAATATCAAGAGTAACAAAAAAAGCACTAGAAGAAGCAAAAGTAACTATAGAAGATATAGATGCAATAACACCAACATATGGACCAGGGCTAGTAGGAGCATTACTTGTAGGACTATCATATGCAAAAGCATTAAGTTATGCAACAGGAAAATCACTAGTAGGAGTAAATCATGTACAAGGTCACATAGCAGCAAATTATATAACACATAAAGACTTAAAACCACCATTTTTATGTGTAATGATGTCAGGAGGAAACACACAAATAATACATGTAAAAGGATACACAGAATTTGAAGTACTAGGAAAAACTAGAGATGATGCAATAGGGGAAGCATTTGACAAAGTAGCAAGAGTAGTTGGCTTAGGATATCCAGGTGGACCAAAAGTAGATAAATTAGCATTACAAGGCAAGCCTAATATAAAGCTGCCAAAAACACATTTTGACAATTTAGATTTTAGTTTTAGTGGAATAAAAACAGCAGTAATAAATTTACATCATAAAACGCCAGAAATAAATAAAGCAAATTTATGCGCAAGTTTTGAAAAAACAGTAACGGAAATATTAATAGAACATATAAAAAAAACTATAGAAATAACAGGACTAAAAACAGTTGCATTAGCCGGAGGAGTATCAGCAAATTCATACATAAGAAAAGCATTTTTAGAATTAGAAAAAGAAAAAATAAAAGTATATATGCCAGATTTAAAACTATGCACAGACAATGGAGCAATGATAGGCTCAGCAGGATATTATAATTATATAGCGGGAAAAAGAGATGGATTAGAACTAAATGCAATTCCAAATTTGAAATTAAATTAGAAGCTTTTAATGACTTGGGGACGGGGCAAAAATAATTAAGGGTTTAATGATTTTTGCTCCGTCCCCAAGGCATTATTAAAAGAAAAGGAGAAACGATATGGCAATATTTGCAATAGCAGACTTGCATTTATCATTTAATGAAGATAAACCAATGAACATATTTGGTGAAAAATGGCAAAACCATGAAGAAAAAATAAAACAAGACTGGATAGAAAAAGTAACAGAAAAAGACACAGTGCTATTGCCAGGAGATTTTTCGTGGTCTATGTATTTAAAAGATACAAAAGCAGACTTTGAATATTTAAACAAATTGCCAGGTAGAAAAATATTACTAAAAGGAAATCATGATTATTGGTGGTCAACATTAAACAAAATGCAAAAATATATAGAAGAAAACAATTTTAAGAATATAGATTTTTTATATAATAACAGTTATGAGGTAGAAGACAATATAATAGCAGGGACAAGAGGATGGGTCCAATCAAATGAAGAAGAAGACAAAAAAATGATAAATAGAGAATCAATAAGATTAGAGCTTTCAATAAAAGATGGAATACAAAAATATGGAGAGGATAAGCCAATAATAATATGTATGCATTATCCACCTTATACAAATTATAACAAACAAAATTTAATAGACTCACCATTTATAGAAATAATGCGAAAATATAATGTAAAAAAATGCATATATGGGCATCTACATGGAGAATCTATAAAAGAGGCTATACAAGGAAATATAAAAGGAATAGACACAAAATTATTAAGTGCAGATGGAGTGAATTTTAAATTAATAAAAATTAAAGAATAGCAAAATTAACATCAAAATAAGACATCAAGATCATTTGAAATTTACAAAGAGAGGATACATAAAAATGATAGATTTAAAAAAAGATGTAAAATATGTAAAAGGAGTAGGACCAAACAGAGTACAATTACTTAATAAACTAGGAATATTCACATTAGAAGATTTAATAACATACTATCCAAGAGAATATGAAGACAGAAGCAAGCCAAAAAGCTTGCTTGAATGTGTTGATGGAGAAGAAGCATTGGTAGAAGTAATAGCAATAAGCAAAATGGTAGAAAGCAAATTTTCAAAAAAAACAATGCAACGATTAATGGTAAGAGACAATTCAGGTTCAGCAGAAGCTACATGGTTTAATCAATCATATCTAAAAACAAAATTTAGAATAGGCAAAAAGTATAGAATGTATGGCAAAGTAGAAAGAAAATATGGAAAAATAGTAATAGCATCACCAGTATTTGATGAGTATGGAAGTACTAAAAATACAGGGAGAATCATACCGATATATCCATTAACATATCAACTTTCACAAAATACATTAAGAAAAATAATAGAAAATGCTATGGCAGAAGTATATGGAAATTT
>CAJKVD010000032.1 GCA_905203195.1 uncultured Clostridium sp.
GTAACTTATATTATTATATGTGAAGTCAAAAGCTGTGATTATCCATTGTTTTGATTTCATATCATTTCTTAATACAGTAATGTTTTTTAAAATGTTGTCCATAAAATCCCATCCTTCATAAATACATGTGGAATTATATAACGGAAATTATTCCGTTGTCAAATTTAAAAATCTGAGGAGTGATTACATCGTGATAAATATATTAAAAAAAATTATGCAAAACAAAAATATTAGTATTTATAAATTGAGTAAATTAACTGGTCTTGATGATAAGGGGTTAGGATGTATTATTAACGGTAAAACAAAAAATCCAAGAATTGATACGTTAATAAAAATAGCAAAAGCGCTTGATCTTAATGAACATGAATTTGCTGAATTATGCGGATATAGAAAGGATGATTAGGATGAAATATTTGTTAATAAAGAAAAATAAATTGCCTCAAATTCATGAAACAAATAATATTCCTAATGTTATAACAAAAATGTTTGGAAGAAAATTTAGAATATTAAATGAAAATGATATTGCATATTGTAGATCACAATCTGTATATGCTACAAAATTAGATTTAGTAAGAGATTGCATGTGGATTGGTAGATATGAGCAATATGGAAGCAATGAGGAAATAAATAGACCACTATATGCAATGGTAGAAAAGAAGCATAATAGTGGCGCAGCAATTTATGGTGATTTTATAATTACAAATTTCAATTTTACTAGTTTAACTAATGAGCAAGTAAAATATTATAATTATTTTTTTGGAAAAAGAAGTATTGATGATGCAAACAAATTAATAATAGAATATCGAAAATTATTTAATTGTTAGGTTCAAATTATATGTTTTTTTCAATAATAGAGTTAATGATTTTGCTTTTTCAATATCGTTAGTGTAACGGAGTGTTAAATGATTATTTTGTAGAAACTCAATGATAATTTTAGACTGTTTTAGACCGTAGATATTTCTTATTTTTTCTTCCATTTTATTGCTGATATTTGCTGTTACTGTTGTTTCAAAATATGGTTTATATGTTTTTGGATATTGCATACGTTTGACATGTTTTTTTAATTGTTCGTAATTGTAGTTTTCAATTTCAGTAATGTTAATGTTTTCTATTTTTGAAAATAAATATTCAAAAAATGGTACAAGAGAACGTTCGTTTTTTTTGAAAATAGGCATTATATATTTATAGTAATCGCCTAAATATGGATTTATGGTCTTAATAGTGGAGTTATTATAATCTTTTGTTTCAATATCAAAAGGTAGAAAGTACTGATTTTTATCAATATAAAATTTAATATGGATTTGTGTATCTAAACCATGTAAAGAGCTATAAAATAGAGACACTTTGTGATTGTTGTAGTTAAAATTGTAGCGAACAACCTCGTAATTGCTTTCTTTGTATATGTTTATTATATTGTTAATTCCGTTTGTAATATTCATATAAATCACCTCTTATAGAGTTTATTATAGCTCATTATAGTGAGTTACGCAAAAAGTTAAGAAAGGAACAACATAATGAATAAAAATTTTTTTGAAGAACTACTTAATAAAAAAAAAATTACAAGATACAAGCTTTGCAAAATTACAGGGATTAGTAGTGGTGGATTAACTGATTTGTTAAATAAAAAAGTAAAAAATCCAAGAATTGACACACTGTTAAAAATAGCAAAAGCACTTGATCTAACAAATGATGAATTTGCTGAATTATGTGGATATAGAAAGGATGATAAAAATGGAATATAAAAGTTTACATTTTTCTAAAAGTCAAACAAGTATTCTTAAACACTTATACACTATATTGACTGATGATAATGAAATATTATTAATATTATTTAATCAATTATACTGCGGTAAAAACAATATAAAGAATGTTGAGTTGTCCTATGATCAAAAGCATCTAACATTATTAATTGGTGATGTAGATGAGACAAGTAAAAATATCATTGAAAGGAAATACACACTTAATGAAGAAGACTTTAATATAAAAAAAAGAAAAATAAAAAATTATGTAAATATTAAAGAAGATTTAACTATGATCTATTATTACAAATATATAGAGAGAAAAGAAAAAGATAATATTTTGATTATCAATTCTATTTCTAACTCTCAATATAATGCATGTTTAAAATTAGAAAAACTTATTAAAAATACCAACATTAAAAAAGAAGAAAAATTAGCTATTTTATAATAGCTAATTGTTTAATATTAAATATTTCTCCAAATATATACTTATTTTTTGAATTACAGTCGATCATTAATACCATTGAATTGTTTCTGTATTTTTCTAATTTTCTATCTATTTTTTCTGCAAGTTCAGAAGATGTTACCTTTATTATTAAGGTATATTTGTTATCTGCATCTTCACCAGTAGGATAATTAAAAAAATAAGTATGATGATTATATTTATCATTTGGATCAGTTTTGTTAGAAAAATTACATAGGAATATTTTCTTTCCTTTTACAAATTTTGTAAAAAGATGATTATTTCTACTATCACATATTATATCATTTACTTTTATTTCATCGTTAATTTGAAAGTTTAGTTCATGTTGCTCACAAAAATAAAATAATTTGGAAACTGTATTTAATCCCATGTCATTTCTATTAGTATCATCTTGAATAGGTTCAGGTCTTGGATCATGTGAAGGTTCGCCATGATTATGTTCTTGCCTTTGACTATTGTTAATTACTGATTCATAAAAATCATCAATGGAGAAATTTTTATCAATTTGAATATCATTATTATTTCCAATGGCTTTTACATAACAACCAGCTACATGTGGATGAGTTGGTAAGGCTGCAAAATATGGATTTTTCAATCCGTTTCTCGACCGCAATGTTAGTGATGCATTACAATCTTTATTTGGACAATAATATGTTTTATCTTTAGCTATATTTATTTCTTTTAATTCTGAAGCATATACAAATTCCTTTCTATCACTATCTTTACAAGCATAGCTCGACATAGTTATCACCTCGCACTATAAAATTATAATTAAATTATACTGTAAAAAATAACAGTATTCAATATTAATCATTTCATAAAAGGAGTAGAAAATGAACACATTATTTCTAATAGAATATTTAAAGCACAAAAGAATAACTGTCTATCAATTAAGCAAAATGACAGGTCTTAATGAATCAAATTTAGGCAAAATACTTAACAAAAAAACAAAGAATCCCCGCATTGATTATTTATTAACTATAGCAAAAGCACTTGATCTTAATGAACAGGAATTTGCTGAATTATGTGATTACCAGATTGATAAACAATCATGTGTACCACTTTATATTAGAGATGAAAATTTGAAATGCTATGGCGGTAATCCATCTAATGGAGAATGGATTACAGGTGCTTGTCCTAAATGCAAACTAGATGTGCAATTAGGAATGAATTATTGTCCTAATTGCGGACAAAAACTTTTATGGGAGAATGTAGAAAATGAGAAATCATGGATTTGAAGATGGAACAAGTTCCATCTTTTCTATTTAGCTAATTACCTCCGTAAGAAAGGATTTAAAATAAATATACGAAAAATATTTAAAGTTGAGATGAGATAAGATGTAGTTGAGGTGGTGGATAATGAAAAAAATATTTATTTGTATAGATTTGAAATCATTTTTTGCAAGTTGCGAATGTTCAAAGAGAAATCTTGATCCATTTACTACTAACTTAGTAGTTGCTGATAAAACAAGAGGCGAAAACGCTTTGTGTCTTGCGATAACACCAGCAATGAAGAAACTAGGTATTAAAAATAGATGCAGAACAAAAGATATACCAGGTGATGTTTCTTATATCGTTGCAAAACCTAGAATGAAAATGTACATGGAATATTCTGCTAAAATCTATGGTATATATTTAAGATATGTATCAAGTAAAGATGTGCATGTATATTCGATTGATGAGTGTTTTATTGATATAACATCTTATTTGAAATATTACAAAAAGAAGCCTAAAGAATTTGCTGAAATGTTAATGTCTGCTGTTTTTGAAGAAACGGGAATAACAGCGACAGTCGGCATTGGAACAAATCTATATCTCGCTAAAATTGCTATGGATATAATTGCTAAACATGTTGATGATAATATTGGAATGCTTACGGAAAATACATATAGAAAATATTTATGGCATTACACACCTTTGACGGATTTTTGGCATATTGGACAAGGCATTTCCAATCATTTAAATAGGTTAGGAATATATGATATGTACGATTTAGCACATTATGATCAAAAAAAACTCTACAAGGAATTTGGGATTAATGCAGAATACATGATAGATCATGCGCTAGGTAAAGAACCAACAACTATTGCTGATATAAAGGCTTATGCTCCTAAAACAAATTCTTTAAGTAATTCACAAATTTTAACTAAAGATTATAATTATGAGGATGCTTTCCTGGTAATGAAGGAAATGGTAGATACTAATGTAACAAGACTTGTAAAAGAACATAAGGTAACTGACTGTGTAAGTATATGTGTTGCTTACTCAAAGAGAAATGGTGGAGGTTCTTCGGGCGGTCAAAGAAAAATGACAGTACGAACAAATTCCTTAAAAACAATAAGAGATGAATTTATAATCTTATATAAGGAAAAGGTAACAGCAAACAAGCCAATAAGGCAAATTGGTATTTCATTTCATAATGTTATGAATGAAAGATTTGAAAGCTATGATCTTTTTACTGATATAGAGAAACTAGAAAAAGAAAAGAATGTACAAAAGGCGATAATATTAATACAAACTAAATATGGAAAAAATTCCATAATGAAAGGCATGAATAAACTTGAAAATGCAACTGGTTTAATGAGGAATCAATTAATTGGAGGTCATAATGCAATCTAAAAGAAAATTAAATAGGGCGAAGCTTTTTATTGCGTATGATGCATTGAAAGGTTTTAAAGAAATGATACATGAAAAAGAAAAAACAGTAATTAGAATTGAAAGAAAAACATTATCTGAAGATCAATTATTTGAGCTTAATTGGAAAATACAAAGTATAGAAGAAGGTAGTATTATTTCTCTTATTTACTATGTTCAAAATGAATATATTTTAAAAACAGGGTACGTAGCAAAGAATGATCTAGAAAAAAGAACCATTCAAGTTGTTGATCAGATAATAAAATATGAAAATATTTATAAAATTTTATAAAAATATTTTGTTCGAACCGTCCAAGACTGTTAGAAAATAAAACAATAATATATAATGGAGTAAGAACTGAATATAAAGGAGGCAGTATATGAATAGAAAATATACGAAAAATGAAATTGAAAATCAAAATGTAAATAATATGTTTGCAGATTTAGAAAAATTACCGGATAGAGAAAAATTAGAGAAGGATAATCATAAACGATTCAAAATATTTTTTTGGATTTTAATAATACTAGCAGCTATTATTTATATTCGTTGTCTATTTATATGTAAAGATAATTCTATTGTTGTTGGAGGAATATTATTTGGAGTGACAATAACTATTATATTGATTAATGTCTATAGAAAATCTTTCACAGAATATAATAATACATTAAAGATAATACGAAACAAAAAAGTCAATATTCAATTAGATTTATTCAAATCAGCTAGTTATCTATATTTAAGTGGGCAATTAGAAAATACAGAGAAGTTTGAAAAATATTTTTATAATAGGGGCAAATATAAGGAAATATCACAAAAAAATTTGACAAATGCATATGCAAATTTATTATTTACGCTTTTAAACAATAATAAAATTCAAATGAAAAAACTAAAGGGAGAAAATAGAAAATTATTTATAAAACTGATTTTCTTTTCTTGTATAGCTGTTTTACTATTGATTGGATTATTAAATTTCAGCAAAAGTAATTCTGACTTGTTTAAAGGAATACTTACTTGTTCGGGAAGCTTACTTACCATGATAATTGGAAACTCTTTAGACACATGGTATCATAGATTTTCTGAAGGAAATGATATTGAATCTATTAATAGTGAAATTTCAAAAAAAATTGTAGAAGAATTAAAATATGAATATACGAATAATCAATTAAATACAGAAAATGAAAGAAGTTTTGAGAATTTATTATTTGATAAGAAAAATCAACAAAGCAAGAAAAAACTAAAAGATTTAATAATTTTCATTAAATCATTTTTCAAAAGAATATGGAATAGAAAGAAGTGATTTTTTTTACGAATAAATTTAAAGAGAATCTTTGACTTATGCAAAGTCTACGAACATTCACTAATGATTATCCAAGAACAAGGTAGTACGTTACGTCTCCACCTTGTTCTTTTCTATTCATTAGTGCTTTTAGAAAGTGAACCAGAAATAAGGAGGAATAAATTATGGATAATAAAAGAATAGATATGTATGAAAGAAGGTTTAAAGATCATGTAGCAATAGTTAAGCAGTTAGATGAAGAAACAAAGGTTTTAACATTTAAAAGACCAGATTCAATTATGTGGTCTACTGAGTTTATATTTAGAAAAAATTTGATTTTTGTCAGTGGAGATACTGGCTGCGCAGTATTTTCTACAACATTTGAACCAACATGGAATTATGATTGGGAAAACACAAGTCCAGAATATTTTGCAGAAAAGTGTCAGGCTTTCTTTCAAGAAAAATATGTATTAGATCAGGAAAAAGCAGAAAAGGATATAACGGATCATATAATCAGCACTTTAAATTATTATGATTATGATGAATATGAAGCAAATAAACTAGCGAAAGAGGTAATTACTTTAGCTAAACAATATAGTGAATGGATAAGTGTAGAAGATAAAGATATTTTCACAAAAAAAGATAATGAATCAGTTTTGAAACAATCATTTTTAATTTTAAGTGCTATTTATACTTCCAATACAATTAATGATTGGGTCTTAAAGATTCAACAAAATAATGATTTTTCCGATTGTATGAATGACTTCTATGATAATGAATTATATGACATAGGAAGAATGCTACATTCACAATTTGAGATGTGGATATTTGAACTTAGAAAAGCAAAAGAACAATTACAAAATAAAAATACATTATAAGTGGTAGGGTGGAACTAGTTCCATCTTTTCATTTTTCTATAGGTCTACGAACATTCACCATTATTTGATTGGCCACAAGGTAGTACAAGTCTCCACCTTGTATCCCTTCAAATAATAGTGCTTTTAGAAAGTGGAAGGAGGAAAAAGGCTAGAGTCAGTAAATGCTAATATTATATTGATGATATAGACATAGGATGATATAATTTGACTATAATAAAGATAGGAGGGTTTTTATATGTCAAATTTACGTGAAACAATAAGACCTTCAGCAGATTTAAGAAATCATTATAATGAAATCTCTAAACAATGCAGGGAAGACAAAGAAGCGGTTATAATTACAGTTCACGGAAAAGGAGATACTGTTTCTCTTTCATTTGAGGAATATCAAACTATGAAGGCAAGAATTGAGTTGTTAGAAACGCTTGCTGAAGCAGAGGATGATGTGAAAAATGGGTGTGTTGCTCCTATAAGTGAAACATTTGACGACTTAAGAATGCTTTTAAAAGGTAAGTAATATGAACTATAGTATTATTCGTTCTGATAAGGCAGATGAAGGAATCAGACATACTGTTTTATATTTGGCAAATCAATTTGGTAATGAATTTGCAATAAAAAAACTCGATTATATTGAGAAAACTATTAAACTTTTAGAAGATAATCCATATATTGGAACAGTACCTAGATATTCTATTTTAAAAAGACAAGGGTATAGAGTTCTTATATTA
>CAJKVD010000033.1 GCA_905203195.1 uncultured Clostridium sp.
AGGATGGACTCCAATAGCAATAAATGCAGAATTAGAATCAGCAAAAATAAATGGAGAAAGAAACTCAGATATAACAATAAACAAAAAAGCAACAACGAAAACAGGAACAAATTTAGTACAATCAGGAGAAGAAATAATATACACATTAGAAATAAAGAACAATGGAAAAGAAGATTTCAAAGGAATAGAAGTATCTGATAGTATACCAGAGAACACTACATATGTAGAAACAGAAGATAATTCTGTAAAAATAAAAGAAAATGATCAAGTAATAGGATTAAAATGGTATATAGATATTAAAGCAGGAGAGACTGTAGGAGTTCAGTTTACTGTAAAAGTAAATGAACAAGCAAAAGGAACAATTTCAAATATAGCTATATCAAATGGAACACCATCAGAAGAAATAAAAACAGCAATAATAAAACAAACAAAAACAAGTACTATAAACAGGCAAAATGAAGAAAAATGGATAACAACAAATGGACCAGCAAAAATAAATGACAGAATCACATATACAATTACAATAAAAAATACAGGAGACATTGAAGGAAAAACAACAGTTAAAGATAAAGATTTAGAAGAAATATTAGCAGATAATAAAGCAGAAATGATTGAAAATGTTTCTATATTAAAAGGTGATGAAATAGTCTCAACAGATAAAACATCACAAGACTTAATAAAAGGAATAAAAGATGTAGAAGTACCTGCACAAGGTGAAGCAAAAGTAGTATTTACAGTAAAAGTAAATAAAATCAATGGAGTAATAAAAAATGTTGCCCTAATAGGTGATGATGAGGAAAAACCAACAGATCCAGAAATTATAGACACAATAAATATTACAGGTAAAAAAACAAACACACCAGAAAAAGAAGTAAAAGAAGATGATACTATAACATATACGATTCAATTATCAAACTCTGGAAGCAAAGAAGGAGAAACAATAGTAACAGATAAACTATCAAAATATGTAGAATTAATAAAAGGAACAATAAAAATAAATGGAGCAACAACAAAATACGAACAAGCAGATTTAGAAAACGGAATAAAAGTAAAAGTTCCAGTAGGTGAAAATACAGCAAAAATCAGCTTTAATGTAAAAGTAAAAGCATTAGATGAAGAAAAAGTTATAATAAAAAATGTAGCATATGTTGATGGAAACAAAACAACTGAAGTAGAAAATGAAGCAGAAAAACTAAAAGTATCATTAACAGTAAATAAAACATGGAATGATGATGAAGTTCAAGCAAAAAGAAGACCACAAACAATAACATTCCAATTAACAGCCAATAATAAAGATGTAGAAGGAAAATTAGAAACAGTAGAGTCAGTAGGAATAACTGAACATACACAAACAGTAAAATTTGATAATTTAAATAAATATGATTCAAACGGAAAAAAAATAATATATGGAATTAAAGAAACAAAATTAAATGAATTCTACAAAGTTAATAGTACAAATACATCAACAGATAAATTTGGAAATATAACAGTAAAAATAGAAAATAAATTTACAATTCCAGAAAATAACACAAAAGAAATAACTATTACAAAAATATGGAAAGACGAAAACAATAAAGCTGGAAAGCGTCCAGAATCTGTAAACTTTACAATAGTAGGAAGCCCAAAAGTACAAGAACCATTTGAGGAAATATTAAAAGGAAAAAATGACGTAGAAAAATGGCAAAAAACAATTAATGTTACAAAATATGATTCAGAAGGTGAAGAAATCCAATATTTTGCAGAAGAAAAACAAACAGGTTCAATATTCTATAAAATTGTAGATGAAGATTCAAAAGACTTGACAATAACAAACAAATTTGAAGTACCAAAAACAAAAGTAGAATTAACAGTTAATAAAAAATGGGATGACAATGAGATTCAAGCACAAAAAAGACCACAGACAATAACATTCCAATTAATGGCAAATAAACAAGAAGTAAAAGGAAAAACACAAACAGTAAATACAGCTAATAAACAAGAAAAACATCAAACAATAAAATTTGAAAGCTTAAATAAATATGATGAAAATGGAAATGCAATAATATATGATGTTAAAGAACTTGAAGATAGTACATTCTACAAATCAACAAAGAAAACACCAGAAGTAGACAATAATGGAAACATAACAGTAGAAGTAGAAAATAAATTTACAATACCAAGTAACAACAAAACAGAAATAAAAACAACAAAAATATGGGATGATAAAGAAGCACAAGAAAAACATCGTACAGATGTAGAATTTAAAATAACAGGAACAAGAACAGATGGAGAAAATCCAATAACAGAAAATGTTACAATAAAAAAGCCACTTATTATAGGAAATACAAAAAACAAATGGCACAAAACTATAGAAGTACAAAAATATGATAACAATGGTCAAGAGATTCAATACTCAGCAGAAGAAACAACAGTACCAAAATTCTATGAAGTAAAATATGACGAAAATGATCCATTAACAATAACTAATAAATTCATAGGATCAAAAGAAACAATATCAATAACTGTAAAAAAAGAATGGAACGACCAAAATAACGAAGCCCAAAAACGCCCAGAAAACGTTACATTACAATTATACAATGGGGACCAAAAAATAACAGATATAGAATTAACAGAAAATGAATGGTCAACAAAAATTAATTTACCAAAATATAATAAAAATGGGGATATAATAAATTACACTATAAAAGAACCAGAGCAAAACAAAACAAAAAATCCGAATTGGAAATTCTATAAACAAGATGAAGCAAAAACTCAACAACCAACTATTGATAATGGTTATGTAGCATCAATAACAAACGGATTTAAAGTACCAGATGAAGAGATAAAAGTAGATGTAATAAAAAAATGGGATGACAAGAAAACACAATCACCAAAAAGACCAGATAAAATAACATTTACACTACAAAAAGATAATACAGAAATTGGAAAAAGAGAATTGCAAGTAAATAAAGAATTAAATGAACAAGAAGCAGAATCATTTACAGGATTAAAAAGATATGACGATAAAGGTAATGAAATAGAATACCGAGTAAAAGAAACATTCACATCAGAATTTTATCAACAAAAAAATGATGCAATAGTAAATAAGGATGAAAATGGCAATATAAAAATAGAATTTACAAATGAATTCAAACTACCAGAAAACAATACTAGAAAAATTACAATTAAAAAGATATGGCAAGATACTAAAGAACAAATGTCAAAACGTCCAATTGATATTACAGCAACTATTACAGGAGGCAAATACGTAAATAAAGACATAAAGATAAGCGGGGAAATTGATAAATGGCAAAAAGAAATAGAGGTAAGAAATTACGACGACAATGGAGATAAAATAGAATATATAATTGGAGAAAAAGAATTAAATAAATACTACAAATTATCAAAAATAGAACAACCAACAGCACAAAACAATTATATAGCAACAATAACAAACAAATTTGAAGTACCAGCAGATAAAAAAGAGATAGAAATATCAAAAACATGGAAAGACAATAAAAAAGAACATGGTAATGTCGAAGCTCAAATTGTAGGAAAAGTAAAAAATATTGATGTAAATACAGGAATAGAAAATCAAATACTAAATGAAGAAAATGAATGGCACAGAAAGATAGAAGTACCAGTATATGATAAAAATGCAGATCTAATAACTTATCAAGTACGAGAAGTTAATATTCCAGATGGATATGTTACAACATACAATCAAGATAAGCTAGAAATAATCAACACATTACCTTCAATAAAAGTAACAAAAACAGTAGAAAGTGTTAATGGAGAAGAAATAGATAAAGGAACAATACCAGAAGTAAAAGTTGGAGACATAGTAGCATATAAAATAACAGTTGAAAATACATCAGACATAGAGCTATATAATGTAACAGTAACAGATGATAGAAAAATTAGTTTATCATTAGAAGACATAGAAAATGAAGAAAACTTTACAAATAATGTTGGAACAATATCAAGATTAGGTGTAAAAGATTCAGAAACATCACGCAAAGATTTTATAGTATATTACAAAGTAAAACCAGAAGATACAAGTGTAGCAAGAAACGAAATCATAAATACAGCAACAGCTACAGGAAATTATCAAGATAGTAATGGAAAAAATAAAACAGTAGAAAACAGCAATACAGCAGAAATTACAGCAAAAGCAATAGACAATATCAAGATTTTAAAACAACAATTTATAAACACATCAACAACACCTGCAGCTAATGGAACACAAGTAAAAGAAAATGATAAAATTAATTACAAAATAACAGTGACAAACACAGGAAATACAACATTAACAGGAGTAACTATTACAGACGAAATGACAAATAATATGGGTACTATCCAAATATCAGAAGCAGACAAAAATATAGGAACATTAGCACCAAAACAAAGTAAAACAATTCAAGCAAAATATGATACTGTAAGAGCAGACTTTGGTGAGGTTTCAAAAGATATAATAAATACAGCAACAGTAAATGCTAAAAACGAACAAGGTAACGCAATGGAACCAAAATCTAGCTCAGTAAAAGTAAGTACAATTACAGGAAAAGCACAATTTACAGCCCAAAAATCAAGTGTATTAACAAAAACAAACAAGGAACATGATAAAAATATAGCTGAATATGGTGATACAATAAAATATAGTATAACAGTAACCAATAATGGTAATTTATCAGGAACAACAACTGTAAAAGACAAAGTTCCAGAAGGAACAACATTATTAACAACAGGAACCAATTTAAAACCAGCAGAGTTAGAACAACTAAAATCAGAAACAGGACTAATAAAAGATATAGAACTCAAAGCAGGAGGAAGTTATACAATTACATTTACAGTTAAAGTAACAGGAACACCAGGTTCAAAAATAACTAATACAGCAGACTATAAAAAAGAAGAAAATACTAACACATTTGATAATGTCAAAGATCCTAAAACACACCCAGTAGAAAAAGAAGTAAAACTAACTAAAAAATCAGAAAAAACAATAAATAGTAATGTAGTTTTAGTAATAGATGTTTCAGGAAGTATGGCAGAAAATGATAGATTATCAAATGCCAAAGTTGCAGCAAAAAAATTGATTAAAGGAATTGACTTTGAATCAGGAGGACAAATAGGAATTGTTACATTTAGTAGTAATGGAAATAGTGACAATGCAAAATATCTAAATATCTCATCCAATACTAAAAATTATGCTACAGGTTCTGCAGACGTAAAAGAGTTAGAAGATAAAGTGGATGGATTAAAAGCTTATGGAGGAACACGTATTGCAGACGGACTTGTTAAAGCAAAATCACTAATAGAGGAAATGTCAAGAAAAAAACCAAAAAATAATAATATTGTAATAGTTCTAAGCGATGGAGACTACAGTGTCGGAAGATATGATAAAAATACATTAAAAAGTTCTGCAGGTGAAACAGTAAGTAGAGTTACCCAAAAAGCAACAGCTTTGAAACAAAGTAATGCAAAACCAAAAGTATATTCAATAGCTATAGTAAGTAATGAAGAACAAACACCAGGAAACACAAATATAATGACAGAAGTTATACCATCAGATCCAAAAAACTATATAAAAGCAACAGACGGATATCAAAATATAATAGATGCATTCAAAAAAGTAGAAAGTGAAATAGGAAAAGATGTAGTTGAAAATAAACTTTCAAGTGAAGGAAAAATAGAATTAACCAATTTAAAATTAGGATCAACAGTGGTAATAAAAGTAAATGGAAAAGCAATTACAAATGTAGATTCACATTTAAAAACAGAAAAAGGAAAAACATATTTAGATTTAAGTACATTTAATGCAGATGCAAAAATAGAAATTATAAAACAAATTAATATAAAAGACCAGTTAAAAAGCTGGTCTTTTAAAAAACCTAAAATAATGCAAAAAGAGAAGACTATTTTTTTGATCTTCTCTGTTCCTGTTGAGTCAGGCTATAATTCAAAATATATATTAAATAACAATATTTACAATAGTTAAAAATAAAGCATATAATAAAGTTTTAATAGATATTCTAACAGTTGTCTTTTTAACTTTATTAATTACCATTAATCTATGTTCTTTTCTAACTGTTAAAGCTAAACAATTAGTTTTTGGATAAATGTTTTCCTGTGTATTCATAATAATCAACTCCTTATTCTTGCGTAACTCTATAAAATCTTAAGTAAAAAAATCTATCTATAATTTAATATTACGACAAAAAAAAGAGTTTGTCAACACTTTTGTAACAAAAATGTAACAAAAATGTAACAAAAAAGTCACAAAAACGAAATATTTAATAACATATATCAAAAAATTTACGTATTAGTATAAAAAATTACAATTCTATAAATTTTTCCCAAGACAAATAATCTTTACCAAAATGACCATAATTAGTAGTAGTTTTATAAATAGGTTGCATTAAATCTAAATAATTTATAATCCCTAAAGGTGTTAAATCAAACTTATTCTTAATCTTTTCTAAAATTTCATTTTCAGGAATTTTATTAGTATCAAAAGTATCAATAAAAATAGACAATGGTTCTTTTAAACCAATAGCATAAGATACTTGTAATTCACATTTATCTGCCAAGCCATTAGCCACAACATTTTTAGCAATATGACGCATCATATAAGCAGCAGACCTATCAACTTTTGTACAATCCTTTCCAGAAAAAGCACCTCCACCATGTCTAGCATAACCACCATAGGTATCAACAATAATTTTTCTACCAGTCAAACCAGTATCACCCAAAGGTCCACCAACAATGAATTTACCAGTAGGATTAATATAAATTTTAGTGTTTTTATCAATATATTTTTTTGGTATAGTAGAGTAAATAACATTATCTATAATATCCTTTTTCATTTTGATTATATCAGTGGATTCCTCATATTGACTAGAAATTAAAATATTTTCTATCCTAAAAGGAACACCATTAATATATTGAACAGTTACCTGTGTTTTTCCATCAGGTCTTAAATAAGGCAATATATGATTTTTTCTAACATAACTCAATCTTTTAGAAAGTTTATGGGCCATATTTATTGCAAAAGGCATATAATTTTCTGTTTCATTAGTAGCATAACCAAACATTATCCCTTGGTCACCAGCACCACCAACATCAACACCTAAAGCGATATCAGGACTTTGTTGTACAATATAAACATTAACATCGCAAGTGTCAGGATCTATATCTAAAAATTCACTTCCATAACCAATATCTTTTATTGCATTTCGCACAACTAAATCAATATCAAAATTTGCTGTACTTGTAACTTCACCAGAAACTATTATTTTATTTTTTGTAGCAAAAGTTTCTATTGCTACTCTTGAATTTTTATCTTGTTTTAAATATTCATCTAATAATGAATCAGAAATATAATCACATAACTTATCGGGATGACCTTCTGTAACACTTTCAGATGTAAAAAAATAATTCTTATTCATACAAAAACCTTCTTTCTTTAAAATTAAAATCCAATAATAATTTAACCAATAATATCATAAATAAAAACTTTTGTAAAACTTTTAATAATGTATAAAAAACTGTTGACAAATACATAAAAAAAGAGTATACTAAATAACTAGAATAGTATATTTGGTATACAAGATATAAAAA
>CAJKVD010000034.1 GCA_905203195.1 uncultured Clostridium sp.
GCTCAAACCCGCGACCTCTGCCTTGGCAAGGCAGCGCTCTATCAACTGAGCTATTCCCGCATATATACCTTTTCTTGGTACGTTTATTATGATACCAAATTTTTTCTTTGTTGTCAAGGTATATATAAATGTTTTTTCTAATTTCCGATTGGTGTAAAATCATCAGTTGCAATTTTTACATTAGTATTAAAATCTAATACTTCTGTATCTAGCAAGTCTTTGTATTCCGAATATTTATTTTCATTGACTTCTGGATTTCCTTTTATTCCAACTAATATTAAGTTTTGATATTGAGTTTTGTCATCTGTTTTTACTGTATATATTTTTACATTATCAAATACTGCTTTATATGTTGCATATTCATATTTGGCAAACTTTGATTGTTCTCCTTCTAGTGATGATAATATATTTGTTATTACCATACCGTTTGAATTTAATCTTTCTTTAACTTTACACATTGCTTCATATGTAGTTAATTCAAATGGTGCATTTAATCCTTTGAATGCATCTATTAAAATAGTATCATATTTTTCTTTACTATAATTTATGTAGCTTCTTCCATCTTGGTGATATATTTTCAAGTTTGTATTGTTTATATCTAAACCAAATTCTTGTGTTGCTAAATCTGTCATAGTATTATCTATTTCTACTACGTCTATTTGTTTTCCTACGTATTTTTCCAAATAATGCCTGGGATATGTGTATGCTGCTCCACCTATTATTAAGGTTTTGTTTGCATCTTTATTGTTATAGTCAAATAAATCATAGTATTTTAAGTATTGTGCACCCATCTCTCCCGTCTCTTGGTTTATGTATGATTCTAACCCTGTATCAACTTGTAGTGTTTTATATTCACCATTTTGGTTTTTTATATCTTTTACCCATATTCTACTATATTCCGAGTCGACATCTTTTATGATTTCTTTATGTTCTTTTTTGAATAAATTTTTTCCAAATATATATGCAAATATTATTAATACTAATATTCCAACTATTTTGATAAAATATTTTTTATTTTTATTAGGATATAGTATAATTGATAAGAAATATAGTATTATGCTGCTACCTAAAATTATGTTTCTTACCCCTATATTTGGTATTAATATAAAACCCGCTATAAAAGTGCCTATGATACTTCCTATTGTTGATAAAGATGATATTTTTCCTGATACTTTTCCTACTTCTTTTTCCTCATCATTTTTTAATCTTACAGCTATTGGTGATGCCGTCGCTAACATAAAACTTGGTATTCCAAATAAAAACATTGCTGATATGATTGCTACAGTGATTAAACTTGGTATTGTCTCAGCTAATTGGTTTACTATTATTGTTTCGAATATTGATATAAAACTAGTACTTATAGCTGAAATTAATATAAATTGTGATAAATCTTTTAGATCTTTATTTTTATCTGCTATTTTTCCTCCTACCCAATATCCTAAACTCATGCTTATAAGCATGATACCTATTATTGTTGTCCAAATGAGATTAGAGCTTCCCACATATGGAGATAATACTCTTGCAGCTACTAGCTCTAATACCATTCCCATTGCACCACATATAAAGACAGTTAATTCTAGTTTATAATTTTTTATTTTTTTTATTTTTTCCATTCTTACCGCCATTCTAGTTTATATTTTTTATTTAACTTTCTTGCATTTTTTTCTTTTTTGTCTTAGTAGTTTTTCGTGTATTCTTTTTGGATTTTTGGGTTGTAGTTTTTACATCTGCTGCATCTTCTGGATTCCATTTTTCACCAACTTTTGGTTTATTCCATGAAATGTAATTACATGATTTTGGATTATTTTCACATATATAATAATTTTTTCTTCTTTTTGTTTTTCTTACTTGTACTTTTGCTCCACATTTTGGACAAGGTACATCAATAGTTTCTACTATTGGTTTTATATTTCTACATTCAGGAAATCCTGGACATGCTAAAAACTTTCCATATCTTCCATATTTATATACCATCATTCTTCCACATTTTTCACACTGTACATCAGATACTTCATCTACTAATTTTACATGCTCTAATTCTTTTTCTACTTTTTCTACTTCTTGTTCAAATGGTCCATAAAATTCACGAATCATTCTTTTCCACTCTTCTTTTCCTTCTGCTATTTCATCAAATTCGTTTTCTATTTTAGCTGTGAATTCTACATTTATAACATCTGAAAAGTTTTCAATTAATAATTTGTTTACTATTTTTCCTAATTCTGTTGGTTGTAATTGTTTTTGTATTTTTTCAATATATCTTCTTTCTAATATTGTTGTAATTGTAGGAGAATAGGTACTAGGTCTTCCTATTCCTTTTTCTTCTAGCATTTTTACTAGACTTGCTTCTGTATATCTTGCTGGTGGCTCTGTAAAACTTTGTTTTGGATTTATTTTTTCAAGTTTTACTTCTTGATTTTCTACTAATTCTGGCAATAATCCTTCTTCTTGTTCTTCTTTCCCATCTGTTCCTTCTACATATAATGTCATGAACCCCTTAAATTTTAAATTCTGTCCATTTGCTTTAAAATCATATTCATTTGCTTTTATATTTACTGCCATTGTGTCATAAACTGCTGGCTTCATTTGACTTGCCATAAAACGATTATATATTAATTTATATAACTTGTATTGATCTAATGTTAATTCATCTTTTATGCTGTCCGGATCTATATTTATATATGTTGGTCTTATACCTTCATGGGCATCTTGCGCGTCTTTTCCTGTTTTATAATAACGATTTTCATAATATTTTTCTCCGTATTTAGCTATTATTTGCTCTTTTGCTGCTGCTCTGGCTTCTTCTGAAATTCTTGTAGAATCTGTTCTCATATATGTTATTAATCCTACTGTTCCTTTTTCGGAAATTTTTACTCCCTCATACAAACCTTGTGCTACAGACATTGTCTTCTTTAATGTAAATCCTAGTTTTCTTGATGCTTCTTGTTGCATCGTACTTGTAGTAAAAGGTGGTGCAGGTGTTCTTTTTCTTTCACCTTTTTTTACTTCTGTTACAGTGTATTTGGCATTTTTTATATTTTCTAAAATCTTATTGGTTTCTTCTTGTGAATGGATTTCTTGCTTTTTCCCATTTTTACCAAAATATCTTGCTTGGAATATTTTTTTGCTTTTTTCTTCTTTTAAGTCTGCATATATATTCCAGTACTCTTCTGGTATAAACTTTTCTATTTCTTCTTCTCTATCAACTATTAATTTTACTGCCACTGATTGAACTCTACCTGCTGAAAGTCCTCTTTTTACCTTTTTCCATAAAACTGGACTTATTTTGTATCCCACTATTCTATCTAATACTCTTCTTGCTTGCTGTGCGTCAACTAAATTTATGTCTATATTTCTTGGTTCTTTTATAGCTTTTTGTACTGCTGTTTTTGTTATTTCATTAAATGTTACTCTTGTTATTTTTTTTGATTCATCATTTAGTATTGTTGCTAAGTGCCAAGCTATTGCTTCTCCTTCACGATCAGGGTCAGTTGCTAAATATACAGTTTTTGCTTGCTTTGCATCTTTTTTTAATGATTTTATTAGATCCCCTTTTCCTCTTATATTTATATATTGTGGTTCAAAATCATGCTCTATATCTATTCCCATTTTTGATTTTGGTAAATCTCTGATATGTCCCATTGATGCTACTACTTTAGTGCTTCCACCTAAGAACTTTTTTATTGTATTTGCTTTTGCTGGAGATTCAACTATTATTAATCTATCTGCCATTTTATTTTCATTCCTTCCAAATGCGTATTTGCATCTTTTTTTAATCTTACACTATTTTAGACTATCTTGATGGATTTTGCAAGCATTTTTTTTAGTATTTTTGAGATAAAATTAGCTACAGTATTATTTTTACTGTAACTAATTCTTTAAATATTTACATGATTTTTTGATTAGAGCAATCTGGTACTAAATCTTTTATTATTTCTTCCACTGCCATTGGAGTTACTTCCATTTCTTTAAATATTGATAGTAAATTTTCTATTTTATTTTCGTCTTGACTTATGTTTCTAACTTCTCTTGATTCAATTTTTATATTATCTGGTATATATTCTGTTTTTACTACACTTATTCCAAATTTTGCATAACAATTATTTTGTTTTGAATCTTGATTATCAATTCTTTTATAATATTCTAGTTTTATTGGGTAGTGTATTCCTTCTTTTTCTAATTTTGATTTTTCGATAAATTTGCCTCCAAAAAATGTTCTCATTACAAATCCCCCTTAACTTACAGTTTTCTCAATGTCTTTTCTATCATAACTCCTATAATAAATTATTTCAAGTGTTTTTTGGAAATTTTTACCTTTTTTCATTGACATTGTTTGTGTATTTTCGACACATATAAAATTTAGTTGTTTTTGTTGTTATTTTTTAATTCTTTTATTTCCATCCTTCCTGCTCTTGTTATAAAGTTGTATCCATACTTTTCTTTTAACTCATCTACTACTTTATCTAACTTTTCTTGCCTTTTATCATCTTTTGGTTCAAATAATGATGTTTGTTGCATATCATTTTCTTGTAAATTTTCTACTCTTATTCCTATTAGCCTAATTTGTGTATATGGTTTATACATTTTTTTTAATATGTTTTTAGCTTTTTGATAAATTTCTTTTGTACTTGCGGTTGGATATTGTAATTTTTCTTGATGACTTGTGTCTATAAAATCATTGGTACGTAATTGAACATTTACTACTTTTGCTTTCATTTTATATTTTCGTAATCTATATGTTACTTGTTCTGTTAATGCTAGTAAAATTTCTTCTAATTTTTCTAATTCTGTTATATTTTGTGGTAGTGTTGTTGAATTTCCTATACCTTTTGGTTTTTCTGCTAAATATTTTACTTCACTATTATCTATTCCATTTGCATATTCCCACATTTGCAATCCATGTTTTCCAAATTTTTTTGTTAGTGTTGATTTGTTTGTTTTTGCTAAATCTCCTATTTTTCTTATTTGCATGTTTTGCAATTTTGGAACGGTTCTTCTTCCTAACATAAATAATTCAGATATTGATAATGGCCACATTTTTGTTGGTATTTCTTTTTGATATAGTGTATGTATCTTATCTGGTTTTGTAAAATCTGAAGCCATTTTGGCTAATAATTTATTGTTTGCTACTCCTATATTTACTGTAAATCCTAGTTCTTTTTTTACTCTTAAATGTATTTCTTGTGCTACTTCAATTAATGTTCTTTTCATTAAGTAATTTGTCATGTCTAAAAAGCATTCATCTATACTAAATCTTTCTATTTTATCTGTATATTCTGATAGTAATTTAAATAATTGATCTGAATATTTTTTGTATACTTTATAATCTGATTTATATATTTTTATATTTGGACATTTAATTCTTGCTTGATATATCGTTTCTGCTGTTTTTATTCCAAATTCTTTTGCTTTTGGACTTTTGGCTAGCACTATTCCTGAACGTTTACTTTCATCTCCCCCAATGATTGCTGGAATTTCTCTTATGTCTATTTTACTTCCATTTTTTATCATTTCTACAGCTGTCCAACTTAAGAATGCATTATTTACATCAACATGTAAAATTTGCCTTTCCATTAATATCACCTGTTGTAATTATAGAACTTTTGTTTGCGTTTGTCAAGACTTTTTATAAAAATAATAAAGATATATTTTTTACATATATCTCTATCAATCTAAACTATTGAATTTTTCTTTTTTGAATTCTGTACGTTATTTTAGAAATCAAATTATTTGGAGTTATTTTTGAAAAAAATCTAGCTAGTTTTATATCAGTTCCAGGTACAATATAGAATTTGTTTTTTTCTAATTTACTTATTGCATATTCTGCTATTTTCATGCTATTTGCTTCTCTTAGATGAAATTTTACATTTGCAACTTTATTAAAATTTGTATTTACTGGACCAGGGCAAAGTATTGAAATCTTTACATTTGATTTTTCTTGTTTTAATTCTTCTCTTATGCTTTCACTTAATCTTACCACATATGATTTTGTTGCGTAATATGTGCTCATAAGTGGACCTGGCATAAAACCTGCAATAGATGCAACATTTAATATTTTACCGCTATTTTTGTTTTTAAAATTAATCAAATATAATTTTGTTAGAATATGATATGCAATCACATTTGTTTGTATCATTTTTATTTCTTTTTCTAAACTTGTTTTTGTAAAATCTCCACAATCACCGAATCCTGCATTATTTACTAATAAATCTATATCTTGGACTTGTTCATATACTTTTTTGCAATTTTCTTCAATTGACAAATCTGTTACTATGATTTCTGCTTTTTTTAGTTCTTTAGCTACTTTTTTTAACTTTTCTTCATTTCTTGCTACTAGAACTACTTCGTATCCTTTTTTATCTAAAACTTTAGCTATATCTCTTCCTATTCCTGAAGACGCCCCTGTTACAAGTGCTTTCATATTCGATTCCTCCTATTTATTTTCTTGGTGATTTGGGGACGGAGCAAAAATCATTAAAGCTTTAATGATTTTTGCTCCGTCCCCAAATCACCCTCTATTTTGACATTATTTTTCCTACTGCATGTACTATTTGGGTTGATTTTTTATTTGCTATTTCTTTACCTATTGCTTTTCCACCTACTGTTAGTGCTGATACCAATGCACTTAGCAAGAATTGCAAGTTAAAATTCAAGCTAAATTGATTTGTTATTTTGACTGCTATTAATGCACTTATTGCTCCGCTTAATACACCACAAATATCCCCAATAACATCTGCACATATGTTGGCCACCTTTGATGCATTTTTTATTAATTTTATTGAATTTTTTGATCCTTTGATTTTTTTGGTTGCTTTTGCGTGAAACTCTTCTTCGTTAGCTACAGTAACTGCTACACCAATTATATCGAACAAAATACCTATTGCTATTACTAATATTAATATTAAGCATGCTGGTATTAAACTTAGATTTGATACTCCATTTGTTGATACATAAGAAAATATGATTGACAATATAAATGTCATTGTAAATACTTGAATAAACCATTTTAATGTTGAGTTTTCCGAGTGTTCCTCTTTTTTATTTTTTTCCATTATTATTTTGCTCCTTTTAAATGTTTTTTATTTGCATTTGTTTTTGATAGTTTTTGATGGTAAAAGTCTAAGTAAATTTTACAGTTTAGGTCTGGTTGAATTTCTCTACCTCCCGCTTGACATTACTGTCTTAGCCGTTTCCGTTTAAGGGATGCATCTATTTTTACATAGACACCAGATCGCCACTTAAATCTGTACCTTAATCCCTAGACTTTCATGCTAGTGATAGCAAACATCCTAGAAGTTTTCCTTAACATACAAACCTGTTTTACTAGTCTTTTTTGCAAATGTGGTTTCATAATATTGATTATTTATGTTTGGCCAAAACGTAAATATCATTTAGAAATTTAATCCCCACACATTCACTCGAGACAGGCTCCTCTATGTATTTTGTGTCTTGGCGCTCACCATAGGTTAT
>CAJKVD010000035.1 GCA_905203195.1 uncultured Clostridium sp.
TTGTTTTCTTTGCTTTGTATTGTTTCGTCTTCATATGGAATTATTGCATTTTGGTTATTTTCTGGTGTTTCTCTTCCATATACATAATATATTATTGCACCTAATAATACCACTAATATTGCTATTATTATTATTTTGGTTTTTTTATTTAATTCTTTCATTTTTTATCATCCTTTCCTACTATTTTTTATTTTATTTAATTATTTTTGCTCTTTCTCAGAATCAATAAAAAACATATTTTTTATTGATGTTTTTTATTGAAAAAAAGCATAAAATGATATATATTATATTAAAATGTTTTATAAAGGAGTTTTGACGTGAATTTTAAAAAATTTTATATGGGCTTTTTCTTGTTTGTTATACTTATTTGTGGCTTTTTTACACAAGCTAATGCTGTTGTGGATATTCCTACCATAAATTCTGGATCTGTAGTGTTACTTGAAAATTCCACTTCGAAAGTTTTATTTGAAAAAGATATGAACAAAAAATTAGAGCCTGCTAGTATTACTAAAATAATGACTGCTATTTTAGCTATTGAAAATTGTAATTTGAATGATATTGTAACTGTTCCTTATGAGGCAATTTCTAATATTCCTTCTGGATATAGTGTTGCTCCACTTCAAGCAGATGAGCAAATTAGTGTGGATCAATTACTTAGAGTTCTTATGGTTCATTCTGCAAATGATGCAGCAAATGCTTTGGCATTTCATATTGATGGTTCTGTCTCTGCTTTTGCTGAAAGAATGAATGCTAAGTTGCAAGCTTTAGGATTAGCAGACTCTCATTTTACTAATCCAAGTGGACAGCATGATGACAATCATTATTCTACTGCGCATGATATTGCTGTTTTAATGCAATACTGTATGAAAAATACAACATTTAAGACTTATGCCAGCTTAAAATCTTGTCATCTTTCTGCTACAAATAAATCTGCAGAACGTGATTTTGAAAATACAAATCCCATGTTAAATACTAGCAGCTCATATTATTATAAACCTTTAGTTACTACAAAGACTGGATTTACATCTCAAGCTATGTTTTGCTTAGCTTCTTTTGCTAGCTATAATAATTTAGATTTAATTTGTGTTATTTTACATGCTGATACTTCAGACATTCGCTTTAATGAGACAAAAAACTTATTTGATTATGGATTTCAAAATTTTGCTTTTAAAAACATTGCTAATAAAGGTGATTCTGTAACTGAAATTTCGGTTCGAAATGCCACAGAAGAAACTAAAAGTCTTAAATTAGTTTTGGCTGATGATATTAATACATTAGTAGATACTTCTAAGCCTTTTGATAATGTTTCTCCTCAAATAACTTTGAAGGATTTACCTTCTGCTCCTGTTGCACAGGGAAAGGTTTTAGGTACTGCAACTTATGTTATTGATGATAAATCATATGTTGTTAATTTGCTAGCTTCACATGATGTCCAATTGTCTACTTCACGTACTTATTTTTTACAAATTATTTTATTAGTTATTGTAGTAATTGTACTAATACTTCTTTTATTTTTTTGGAATACTGGAAAGAAAAAAGAAGAACTTCCTGAATCTAATTAATCTGATTTAAATTTAAAATATTTTATGCCCTATCTTTCACTAGATAGGGCATATTTTTAATGTTTACTTATTAAAATCTTTTCCTATTACTATTGTTAAGTGAACTTTACTACTTAAATTCTTTTTATTTGATATGCTTCCTACTCCTAACAAGTTTTTTATCTCTTTTACTTTGTCTGTTTCTAATTCTTTTTTATTTGTGATGATTGTTTTTGATATTGATGTAGTTTTTCCTGTTTTAGTAACATCATATCCATTTTCTTTTAATAATTCTACTGCTTTTGTTAGTTTATTACTATCTCCACTTCCATTTAATACTTCGATTTCTATATCTGAATTTTGTAATGTTTTACTTGATGAACTTGTATTTGTAGAATTACTTATTGTGTTGCTTTTCAATGTGTTTTTGCTTGTATTTTCTGTACTACCTTCTTCTAACTCATTTTGTTCTCCTTCATAAAATAAGTTTTGTTTCTTTCTGATCTGCTTCAAAAAACCACCATTGTTGTTTTGCTTTTTCTGGTAATTCTTTATTTGTTCCTGGTATTGTTTCTGTTGATAAATTTTCTGTATTAAATTCTACTGCATAAGGTATATAATCTTTTATATATGAAAAATCTACATTTGTTTCTAAATATTTATTTGCTATATCTAATATTTGTCCTATTTTAAATACATTTCCAGGTTTTAGTGTTTGTTGCATTACAGCCATTAAAAATTCTCTTTGTGTTCTCATTCTTCCTGTATCATTGTCTCCATATTCTTCTGGATATGATGTGTTATTATTGTTTTTTCTGAATCTTAACAATTGTTCTGCTTTTTCTCCGTTTATTTTTTGTTCTCCTGCTTTTAAATTTATATGTAGCTTTTGTGTTGGGTCATCATATTTCATATCTATTGGTACATTAAATTCTACTTCTCCTATTGCATCTACTAATTTTATTAGTGCTTCTGTTTTTACTACTGCATAATATTTAATATCCAATCCTGTTAATGTGTTTACCGCTTCTAATGTTTTTTCTGCTCCTCCATAACTGTATAGACTATTTATTTTGTCTGATGGTGTCGCTTTTAATTTGTTTTTTCCTATGTATGTATCTCTTGGTATTGATAGCAAATTTGCTTTTTGTGTATTTGGATTATATGATGCTATCATTATTGTATCTGTTGGTGCATTGTCCCCTAAGTCTGTACTTACTCCTAATATTAATACTTTTAGTTCTGGTAAATTCTTTTTTGTATTTTCATCATGACCTACTACTGTTGCCAGCATTCCTGTCATTCCACCACCATTTTTATGTGTTTTATATGCAAACCACACTCCTAAACCTATTATTATGGCTAATATGCTAAATAGTACTATTTTTTTCCATAACTTCATTTTCTTTTTTGGTTTTTTATTTATTTTTTTGCTTTCTTGCTTTCCATGTTTATCTATATTTTTTTTATTTTCTTTTTTATTTTTTATTTCTTTATTCTTTTTCATTTGATCTTCATTTTTTTTCACGTTTTTGCCTCCTCTTTTTTATGTTATTAGTATAGCAAAATTATTTTAAAAAGGCAATATTTATTATTTGTTTTTTGTAAAAATATATTGTATATCAAAATTTGCATTATGTAAATTTTAGTGGTATAATAATTGTATATACTTTGAAACTGATGGGTTTTATTTTATTTACAGGAGGACATATTATGCAAATAACAGCAACAGAAAAATTTTATGAAATTAGCTTTTTAGGAAAGGAGAGTTTTGATAATTTTTTGAGATTTATTGATTATAATTATCATGCATTTAATATTATATCTCAACCTCAAAAAAATTCTGTTAAGATTCTTATTGATTACAATTTTGATGTTGATAACTTTATTGCTCTTTTAGGTGATCTTGTAATGAGAGCAATGATAGACTAAACTCATCTAGGCCTGTGAGCAATTGCTCGCAGGCCTATAATTATTTGACTAATAGTTCTATAACATTTTTGTTATACATCTCTTTTGTTATATATGATTCTTCTATTTTTGTGTGTATTTTATTTTGTGGATTTATTTGTCCTATAAAATTTATTATCATTAATGCTACATATATTATTAATAATCCTCTTATTATTCCATATATTGCTCCACCCAGTTCATTACATTGTTTTAGTATTGGTAGCTTTGCAATAATATCGGCTAGTGCTGTTACAAATCTTAGTACAATTTTTATTAAAATATATAAGATTAGCATTACTCCTGCTCTAATAATATTATAAGTTAATTCTTTTGCAACTTCTGGTACCATTTTATCTGATATTTCATTTGTTTTTGCTTTTTCTATTATATGCTGCTCTATATTTTCATCTATATTTGTTTTATTTATTACTAAATTTGTTATTGGTCTATATAATATTAATGCAACTACTATTGCTATAATTCCAGCACATAAGCCTATGCCTAATTTTACTAAACCTTTTTTATATCCTAAAAATATTGATAATGCCATTATGGCTATAATTGTAATATCTGCTAACATATTTTTCTCCTTTTATAAATTTATAATTTCTATTTTATCTCTATAAATTATTCCTGCCATATTACTTGATAGAGCTACATTTGTTATTTCTTGTGTTGCTTTATATCTTTTTACTAGCCATCCACCTGTATTTATAAATTCTATTTCTGTTCCTAGATTTAATGCTATTATGTTCTCACATGTGTATATCTCTTTAGTTACTGCTTTTGCTGTGTATATTGATGTGTTTTTATTTTCTGTGTTTATTATTGTTACAACCGAATCTGCTGAAAACAGATCTGATGTTTTTTCTTCTATTTCTGCTACATTATTTGTTAATTCTATTGTTTGAAATGTTGTTTTTTTGTTTTCGTTGTTAAATAATTCTTCTTTATTTCCATCTAATGTAAATTCTGTTATTTTGTCTTTTGACATGCATGTTAATTTTTCCTTGTCTTGGTATTTTATATTTGTTATTAATTCGTTGTTTTCAAATTCATATGTTGCTACTTTTGAATTTTTTGAATCTGTTTTTGCTTTTTCTACTGAAAATACTTCTATTTGAGATTTTATATTTATTCCGGATGTATCTATTTCTGCGATTGCTAAATATTTGTTATCATCTGTCATTGCAAAGTCTGATACTCTCATTGTTGATATAAATTTATTAAATAACGGTTCTCCTTTTTCGTCATATACCGCTATTATTGTTTTATAACTTGTGTCTACTAATTTTATTGCTACATATCCATTCTTACTTATACTTACTTGTGCTATATTTCCTTCTACTGTTTTTTCCCATGCTATATCTTTATCTGTGACATAATATATTTTTTTTCCCTTATTTTCTGCTATTGCTAGATACCTATTATTTGAAGCAAATATTGGGTTTGAAATTTCTACTTGTAGACTTTTTTCTTCTTTTGCAGTACTTCCATATATTTTAAATTCGTTTTTACTTAGAACACCTATGTATTGATTATATGCATACACTTGTGGATTATCCTCTTCTTTTATATCGATCGTTGCTAGTTTATCTTGATTGACTTCTTTTCTTAAAATTTGTGTATCAAACCATTCTCTGAAATTTTCATTCTTTATATATCTTATTCCTATTGTTATTATTGCTATTACTACTATAGCTATTATTATAATTATTGCTATTCTTTTTTTGTTTATTTTTTTGGTCTCTGGTTCTTTCCAAAAATTTTTCAATTTTTTATTTTCCTCCTATTATTTTTATTTTTCTTTTGATGTTTTTATTTTACTATAAAATATTAAAAATGGCAATGTTTTTATTATTCATTTATTGTGTTTTTGAGTTCTTAGCCCTATCAGTATTATTTGTAGGATTCCTATATATCCAAATATTGGATATATAAATTTTATAAGAGCTGAAAATCCTATTTTTGAAATCGGAATTGAACTTATGCATATTAAATATAAGATTACTTTTTTGTTTTTTGTTTTTTTTACATTTTGTAGTAATCCTGCTATTAAAGATATCGCTGTTGTTAGTATTGATGTTAATATAACAATTCCATATAGCATTTTAAATTTTGGCAAATGTTTTATTATAACATATGATACTGGCATTTCTAGCATTTTTATATTTATATCTATTTTTAACATTGAGATAAATATTGAGATTGCTAATGTCAAAACTATAGTTGATATAATTATGCTTATTTGTGATATTTCTTTTTGTTTTATTATTTTGTTTAAGCTTATTAATACTGGTATCAATAAAATGCTATTATAACTAGAATATATTATACCACTCACTAGCCAACTGCTGTTTTTTATTGTTTCTATTTCTTTTATTTTGTTTACAATGTTTATTGAAGTTGCTGTATAAATTCCTATTATTGCTATAAAGATTATTAATATTGGAACTATTAATTAACTGACATTTCCTATTCCTTTTGTTTCTTTTAGCATTATTATTATGCAAATAACTGCTAATATTGAGCTGCCAATTATTTGCGGTATTTCTACAGTTTCTGATAAATACCCTCCAAATCCTGCTATCATTATATAAAATGTTATTAAAATGAATATATTTATTATTGCATTTATTATTTCCAAAACTTTTTCGTTTTTTAAATTCTTAGGTATTATACTTACTAAAAATTCTTTATATGTTGTTACATTGTTTTTCTTTATTATTGTTATTGTTTTATATATTATTATTCCCAATATTATGCTTGAGATTATAATACCATATATTCCTCTTATTCCATAAGAAAAGAAAAACAAATAAATTTCTTGACCTGATGCAAATCCTGCTCCTATCAATGCTCCTATTATAACTAATGCTATTTTTATATAACTTCTCATAAAAAAGACCCCATTTAATTATATGAGGTCTTTTTTATTAAATTCTATTTTTTTCTTCTTCTTATTTGCCAAACTATGATTCCTGCTACTATTATTAATACTGGTATTGCAAATATTATTGTTAATATTATTCTGTTTTCTGTTTCTGTTGCTGTATATGTTACTGTTCCTGTGCTTTTTCTTGCAGTTATGTCATCTTCTCTATCTACTAAATATGATATTGAATTTAATGCTAAATCTTTATTTTGTCTATATTGTATAACTGGAGTCTGTGTGCTTGATGTTAACGGCATGTCTGATATGAAATAATTTTCTCCATATATTATTAATTTTGATGTTTTTGCTTTTTCTCCTGTTTCTTCATTTGCTTCTGTTATTGTTTTTGTCATCATTTCTCCTACTGTATATGATCCTACTTCATCGTCATCTTCTGCTTCATCCTGACTGTTTGTGAAGTTTGTTCTAAAATAGCTCTTTTCACTTGTTTTTAATAATTCTGTTTTTTCTACATTTAATTCTGTTAATTTATCTGAATCCATTGTATTTATCTTTGTTGCATCTATAAATATTACACCTTCTGCATTTACTAATTTCTTAGTAACATCTGTACTTTGAATGTTTGGTAATATTAAATCTGGTTGATTTGATAGCATTCTATTTGAATCCGCTTCTCTAATTATTCCTAAACTAAATGGATTTATTCCATACATTGCTAATATTTTGTTTACATTTGGTGTTTCTATATTTTGTGCTGTTGCTGCTTGGAACCATAATATATTTTTACCTGAATTTATATAATCTATTATTGCATTTGTTGCTATTTCATCAAAATCTTTTGATGGCATTGTTATTACTAATGTATCACAATCATCTGGTATTTTTCCTGTTGTTAATACATCAACTGTTTCTACATCATA
>CAJKVD010000036.1 GCA_905203195.1 uncultured Clostridium sp.
TAAAACTTTCCTTTTTTTTCTTGACAAATACATGATCTCAATGTATAATAAATATCGTCAGTTGGACATGGCGAAGTAGCTCAGTTGGCTAGAGCATTCGGTTCATACCCGAAGGGTCATGTGTTCGAATCACATCTTCGCTACCATTTATATTTTAAAAAGCTTCTACTTTTAGTAGTTGCTTTTTTTATTTTTTTGCATTAAAAAAGATTAGCTTTTTTATTTATGCTAATCTTTTTTATCTTCTAATAAAATGTCCAAAATTTGAGGATATATTTTGGCTGCATTTGAATTCCAATTGTCTACTATTCTTTTTGCTCTATCTCTTGAACCTGCTACTGTTCTTACTTCAAATATTGTTTCATTATTTTCTACTATTTTACATTTTATTGTATAATCATTTTCATTTTTCGGAATAAACTCAGCTGTTACAGATGTTTCTTCTGTTACTGAAGACAATTCTTCTTTAAATAAGTTGTCCGCTTTTAATTTTATTATTCCTGGTAATACATCTTGTGTAAGAGATAATGCATTTTTTCCTTCAGATGTGATTTTTATAATTTCTTCATCCTCATCTTTTGTTATTGTTCCTACTAACTTTGTTTCTATTAAATCTGTTAATACTTGTTTGAAAAAGAAATAGTTTACATTGTTTATTGATGTTGTAATTTTATATAATCCATTTTCTATTATTCCATTTGGTATTTGATTTAATAAATATAAAATAAGTACTTTATTTTCAGCTAAAGCAGTAGTATTATCTGAATTTGCCATATTAATACACTCCTTACGTTTTTATTCTCTTTCTTCACAATCTTGCTCTTGTTCTTTTGAGCTTTTTTCTTCTTGTACTTGTTTTTGTTTTATTTCTACTTGTTTTTCTGGTTTGTTTTTTTGTTTGTTTTCTTTCATTGTTGACTCAAAGTTTTCTACCTTATATTTTTCTATCATATTGTCTATTTTTTTATATGATTTTTCTAATTCTTTTTTTGTTTCCTCATCTAATTCTTGATTTGCTTGTTCTATTTGTTCTTTATCGTTTGGTGTATTGCTAAATAATTGTTTTATAAAAGATATAATTCCTTCTTTTTTTTCCATATTTTGCTTAGGTTTTTTACCTTTAAGCTTTTTTCACCTCTCTTATCTTTTTTACCAACTGTGTATAGTATAACACAAAAAAGCCTTAAAATCAAGGCTTTTTTACATTTCTTTTTTGTCGAAATTTGTTTAAATTTAACTTTTTATGTTTATTTTTGCAATTAGTCTATATACTCATTTAGTGATTTTGTTCTATAGTTTAATTCTCCGAATTCTTCTGTTGGAATATATCCCGGCTTTGAGTTTATAACATCTGGTATTCTATTTACAATACTTGCACAAGTTAGTTCTACTGTTGATGGTCTATTTATTACTAGTGTTGTATTTGGTTCTCCTTCTACTGTCCATTCATTTTTATCGAATTCCTCTGGAGCATATACTTTTCCTATGCATTCACTTTCTATTGTTATTCCTTCTTCCGTTTCTGTTGTAACTATTGCACTCATTCCTGTTGCTTGTCCGGCTTTTACTGTTGTTCCTAACGTAGATGACTCTATATCTTCTTTATATGTTTGTGGTACTGTCTTTTGTGTTTGTGATTTTACTGTTAATCCTAATTTGGCACATAGCCATCCATTTACATTCCACATATATGATGGTAGATATTTTCCACTATTAATTAATTCTTGTCTTTCTTTATCTGATATTCTGTCTACTGATGCTACTTGTTTATCAAATTCTTCTAATGTTAGTCCTGCTCCATGTGCTTTTGCTAATGCTATTCCATAGTCTTCTACATTATAACTTGAGCTTCCTTTTATTTTTGTGATTTTATGTGTTGAACCTGCTATGCTTGAAATTAATTGTCCCCAGTATATGTCTTGATATCCACTTCCTGTTATTGTGCATCCTGTTTGTTTTGCCATTTCATCAATTTTTTTTGTTGCTGTTGGGTTTGAGTTCATTGGGAAAAATGCTTCTTCACATGTTGTTATTGCATTTATTCCTAATTTTGCACATAACATTAGTGCATCTTCAACATCTGCAAATAGACTCATTGTTGTAACTATTACTATATCTGGTTTTACTTGCTTTAGTAATTCTTCTGCTTGCTCTAGTGCTACTACTTTAATTCCTTTATTTTCTGTTCCTATTATTTCTCCTATATCTTTTCCTATTACTGCTGGATTTACATCTACTGCTCCTACTATTTCTGCTCCTTTTTCATACACATATCTCATTGTATATACACTCATTTTCCCCGTTCCATATTGAACTACTCGTACTTTTCTGTCCATAAAAAATCACTCCTTATTTTATTAATTTTTTATTTTGTCTTTTTCGTTGTATGCATATAGATTATATACTAATTTTTGTTTTTTATTCAATAGTTTTTATAAAATTTTTTGCAAATAAATTAAAGCTGACATTTTTGGGGTCGGGGTGTTTTATGGAAAGAGCAAAAAATATCAGCTCAGTTTATGAGTCATCATAATTCTTTTAAAAACTCTTTTAAAATATTTGCGCATCTTTCTGATGCTAGTTCTATAAATTGTTGATATACTACCTCGTTTTCTCCATTTGGAGTATCTGAGATACTTCTTATTACTACAAAAGGCACATTGCATAATGTGCATACTTGTGCTATTGCTGCTCCTTCCATTTCTACACATTCTGCATTAAATTTTGCATATATTTTATCTCTCATTGGTATTTCAGTGCAGAATATATCTCCTGATGCTATTACACCTTTTTCGTATTTATATGCTCTTTCTTCTTGATTTTTTATGGCTTCTTCTACTTTTTTTATTAAATGGTCATCTGCATAGATTTTGTCTCCTACCCCTGGTATATAACCTTTTGCGTGACCAAATGCTGTTATGTCAAAGTCGTGTTGCACAAGAGTTTCTCCTATTACTATATCTCCTATTTTTAGCATTGGATTTAACCCTCCTGCTACTCCTATATTTATTATGCACTCAGGTTTAAAGTTGTCTATTAGTATTTGTGTTGCTCTTGCTGCATTTACTTTCCCTACACCACTTTTTACTAATATGCATGTCTTTTCTTTTATTTTTCCCTTTACAAATGTTAATTCATATATTTCTTTTCTGTCTTCCTCTTTCAAAATATTTATTATTGCTTCAAATTCTTCTTGTTCTGCTGCTATTATTCCTATTTTCATAATTTTTCTTCCTTTCTTTGAACTTTCATGTAATAGAGCAAAAGCGGACATTTACAGCATTAGCACTTATTATGACATTTTAAAGTCCGCGTCTTTGTTCTAGCGCGAAATTTGGAAAGCAAATTTCTGTGCATTGTTATTTTTATATTATAGGAAGTTCGAAGAACTTTCCTATAATATAAAAAAAGGCTAAGTACAGTTTGATACTGTCTTTTAGCCTTTATTAGAATTATTGAAGTTCGATAACAGCTCCAACTTCTGTAAATTTTGCTTTTAATTCTTCTGCTTCGTCTTTTGAAACATTTTCTTTTATTGTTTTTGGTGCTCCATCTACTAATTCTTTTGCTTCTTTTAATCCTAATCCTGTTGCATCTCTTACAACTTTGATAACTTTGATTTTTTGATCTCCAGCTTCTTTTAATACAACATTGAATGATGTTTTTTCTTCAGCAGCAGCTGCTCCTGCTGCTGCAGCTGGTGCAGCTGCTGCTACTGCAGATACTCCAAATTCTTCTTCAATTGCTTTTACTAAATCTGCTAATTCTACAACTGTCATTTTTTTGATTTCTTCAATCATTTCTTCTTTACTCATTTTATAATCCTCCTAATTTTTATTCGTGATTTCTTTATCACTTTATATTTTATTTTAATTAAGCTTCTGCTGGTGCTTCAGCTACTGGTTCTGATTCTGTTTCAGCTCCAGATTCTTTTTGTATTCTAACTTGGTCAAGAGCAACTGCAAATTTTTGAATATTTGCCAATAATGCTCCAGCAAGCATAGATAGTAATGTTTCTCTTGAAGGTAATTTTGCTATTGTAATAATTTCTTCTGTTGTCATTACTTTTCCTTCAATTACACCACCTTTAATTTTATAAAAGTCGTTAGATTTTGCAAAATTGTATATTGCTTTTGCTGGTTCTAGGTAATCTTCTTTACCTAATATAACTGCTGTTGGTCCTTCTAGTTTATCTTCTAAACCTTCGATTCCTGCTTCTTGTAATGCTCTTCTTGTTATATTGTTTTTTATAACTTTATATTCTGCATTAGCATTTCTAACATCAGTTCTTAATTTTGTAACGTCTTCTACATTAATTCCTCTGTAATCTGCTAGAAGTATTAATTTTGATTCTTTCATTTCGTTTGCTAATTTTGTTACTTCTTCTTTCTTTTGATTTAATATTTTTTCACTTGCCATTTTTTCTTTTCACCTCCCAGTTTTTGTGTAACATATATAAATATTATTATAATAAATAATACCACTCTTATTTTCCTACATAGGTAATAAGAATGGCATTTTTTTATATTATGCTATTTATTTCTTGTTACCTAGGTAGGTCTTAACATATTCTTAATTTCTTAAGCTTTTGCCTACTGTCTTTGGCTTTTATTTAATTTATTTTTGATCTATGAAAATGCTTGGTCCCATTGTTGTTGTAACTGCAACACTCTTAATGTATTGTCCTTTTGCAGCTGCTGGTTTAGCTTTGATTATTGCATTTATTATTGTTTCGTAGTTTTCTACTAATTTGTCTGTACCAAATGATACTTTTCCAAATCCTAAGTGAATAATATTAGTTTTGTCTAATCTATATTCAACTTTACCAGATTTAATTTCATTGATTGCTTTTGTTACATCCATTGTAACTGTTCCTGATTTAGGGTTTGGCATTAATCCTTTTGGTCCTAATACTTTACCTAATCTTCCTACTACACCCATCATGTCTGGTGTTGCAACTACTACATCATAATCAAACCAGTTTTCATTTTGGATTTTTGGTATTAATTCTTCTGCTCCAACAAAGTCTGCTCCTGCTTTTGTTGCTTCTTCTGCTTTTGGTCCTTTAGCAAATACTAATACTTTTTGTGTTTTTCCTGTTCCATTTGGAAGTACTACTGTACCTCTAACTTGTTGGTCTGCATGTTTTGAATCTACTCCTAATTTTACATGTAGCTCAACTGTTTCATCGAATTTTGCTTTTGGCATTTTTTCGATTGTTTCGATTGCTTCTTTTATATTATATTGTTTTCCTGCTTCTATTAATTTTGCACTTTCTGCATATCTTTTTGTTTGTTTTTTCATTTTTTACCTCCCTTGGTTCTAACGAGTATTTTACTCTCCCACTTATTTTAAAATTATTCTGTTACTACAACTCCCATACTTCTTGCTGTTCCTTCTACCATGCTCATTGCTGTTTCTAATGAAGCTGCGTTTAAATCTGGCATTTTTTGTTCTGCTATTGCTTTTACTTGTTCCTTTGTTATTTTAGCAACTTTTTCTCTATTTGGTTTTCCTGAACCTTTTTCGATTTTTATTGCTTTTTTTATTAATACTGCTACTGGTGGTACTTTTGTTATAAATTCAAAAGATTTATCTTTATATACAGTAATTACTACTGGGATGATCATTCCTGGTTGATTTGCTGTTCTATCATTAAATTCCTTAACGAATTGCATGATGTTTACACCACTTGAACCTAATGCTGGTCCTACTGGTGGAGCTGGTGTTGCCTTTCCAGCTTCTATTTGTAATTTTATAATATTACTAATTTCTTTTTCTGCCATTTTCAATGGCACCTCCTTCTTGTTTTTTGACTTTTATTTTATTTTTTGTACTTGTGAAAATTCTACTTCTACTGGTGTTTCTCTTCCAAACATAGATACTAGAACTTTTACTTTATTTTTTTCTTTGTTTATTTCTTGTACAGTTCCTGTAAAGTTTTCAAATGCTCCATTCATTATTTGGACTTGATCATTTACTTCGTAATCTACATTTATGCTATTAATGTCTTCAAATCCCATGCTTCTGATTTCTTCGTCTGTTAATGGTATTGGGTCTGTTCCAGAACCTACAAAACCTGTTACTCCTCTTGTGTTTCTAACAATATACCATGTTTCTTCTGTTACTATCATTTTTATTAACACATATCCTGGGAATACTTTTTTTAGATTTGTTTTCTTTTTACCATCTTTGATCTCTATTTGTTCTTCCATTGGAACTATTATATCAAAGAAATATTCTTCTAATTCTCTGTTTTTTATTGTTTTTTCAAGGTCTGTTTTTACTTTGTTCTCATATCCTGAGTATGTATGTACTACATACCATCTTGGATTCATATCATAATCTTTTTGAGACATTGCATAAAGCCTCCTTTTTTGCTTTTTTATTCATTTGCTGTAGTATTGGTTTGTGTGTTTTCATCAACTACTTCGTTATTGTTTGTTTCTGTTGTTTCGTTTTCTGTTTCTTCTGATGTTGCATTTTCATCAGTTGTTTTGTTTGTTGTTTCTTCTGATGATTCATTTGTTGTTTGATTACTAATAACTTCTTTTATCTTGTTGATTCCTTTATTGTTTACTGCTTCAAATGTAATGTCTAATGCAAAAACTATAACCGCTGTTAATAAAACAATTGCAATAACTGCTGTTGTGTTATTTGCTAATTGTTTTGGTGTTAACCATGTTACTTTTTTTAGTTCTGCTTTAAAACTCTTCCAAAAGCTTTTTTTGTTTTTTGTGTTTTCTTTGTTGCTTGTTTTTCCTTCTTTTTTAGCCATTTTATTTCCTCCTTAAAATAGCTTGAATTTTATTCAAATTTTGTTTTTATTATTTTGTTTCTTTATGTGTTGTACGTTTTTTGCAGAATTTGCAATATTTTACAATTTCTAGTCTGTCTGTATTGTTTCTTTTGTTTTTTGATGTCATGTAATTTCTGTGTTTACATTCTGTACATTCTAATGTTATATTTTCTCTTGGTCCTTTTGCTGCCATTTTAAATACACCTCCGTATTATTACCTTTTTTATTTTTTAACGATGTGAATACATGTCCGTAATAACATATACCTGAGTATTTTACCACCTTTTTCTAGTTCTGTCAATGGTTTTTGAAGAAAAAATATTTTATGTTACTTTCTTACTACATTTTAGATGGCCAAATGTCAAAAGAAGATAACTTCTAAAATCTTATCTCTTGCAAGTTACCATATTTTTTAATCATGTTTTGCTTTGAATTCCTTTATTACTATTTGCTTTTCTTCTATTCTTCCTTCTATCCATATTGTATCTTCTTTTTCTAATTCTTTAT
>CAJKVD010000037.1 GCA_905203195.1 uncultured Clostridium sp.
AAAACAAAAGTAAATTAGCAAAAAAAGTAGCAAAAGATAATTTATCTGGTACTACTTCTTTAGCTAATAATGCAATTCAAAATGCAAAAGACTTATCAGATGTTAATAAGCATAATTTAAGAGATTATGACAATAAAAGAGAATTGATTAGAACAATTTATGGGACAGATGACATTGTAAATGATGTTAAGCAATTATATTTAGATGAATTTGAAGAGGCAAGATTAGAATATAACAACAAACAAACTCGTGAAGATAGAAAAATTGGAGATTACTTCAAAAAAGTATGTGAATCTCAAAACGATATAGCTTGTGAAATTATAATAGAGCTTGGAGATATGGACTTTTGGAATGATAAAGATGAACGATATAGATTTAAAATGATTGATGTATATAATGAGCAAGTAAAAGATTTAATTAAAATTGTACCAGATTTTAAGATAGCAAATGCTACAATACATTTTGACGAAGTTTCTCCCCATATGCACATTGTAGGTGTTCCAGTTTCTTATAACTGTAAAAGAGGAATGAAAAAACAAGTTGTAAAATCAAAGTTATTTACTAAAACCACATTAACACAAATACAAGATAAAATGAGAAATGCTTGTATAAAGTCTTTTAATAAATTCTATGATATGGATTTCAAACTAAAAGAAAAGCAAAAAGGCAGAAATCAAGACATCAATGTTAATGATATGGGTAATTACAGAGAAATCAAGAAGCAATTAAAACAGAAAGAACAAAAACTTTCAAAAGCTAATAATCAGACAAAACAACTTGATAATACAAGTAAAGATATAAATACAATATTAAATAATTTAAAGCCTACTCTGATGAACAAAAATAATATGGTTATTTCAAGCGAGGATGTCTAGAAAATTAAAAATTATACAGAAGATGTAAAAGATATTACTAAAACAGTTAGAAGTGTAAATGACTTAAATATAGCAATTAAAGATTTTGAACATTTTGCTTTTGAAATAGAAAAGGAAAATCGTTCTCTTAAATATGAAATAGAACTAAAAGATAATGAAATTGGTAGTTTGAAAAAGGAACTATCTACTAAAGATAAGATTATAGATAAATTACAAACTGAAAAAGAAAAACTAAAACAAGAATTGCAAAAGTTTAAAGGCTTTTGGCATAGTATTATGAGCCATTTTCATAAAAGAATTTGTTTTGATAAAGATAATAACTATAAAATTGTTAGTGATGATCTATACAAAAATGGCATATTTAACGATAACGACAATAAAATTGCAAATAATATTGCTAGAAGAGTAACTATACCAGATGAAAACAAGCAAACCAAAAATAAAAAGAGAAATAATGATACCAGATTTTAAAAGGAGGGAAATTAGTTATGAATAATGAATTACCAAAAATAAAAATTGATGAAAGAACAGGTATTGAATATCGTTTAGAGGGAGATTATTATATACCAAACCTATCAATGCCTAAAGAAGAAAAAATCACTTTAAATAAATATGGAAGAATGAGATTAAAATATTTGAAAGAGTATAAAAAAGCTAATTATACTATAATGCTTATGGCTGGAACATTAAATACACATCTAAAAGAACTACAAGAAACGGCAGATAATAGAGTGCAACAGCTTATCAGCGAGTTAAAAGCTAAAAGTGATTTAACAGAAGATATGAAAAACACAAATATGCTTTATTGGGTAGGGACAATGAACTCTATTAAGGCACAAGCTGAAGAAATTATTTTTAGCGAATTGATTTATGTATAAAAAGTTCTTAAAAGTGAATAAACTTTAGAAAAATATTTACTTTTATAGGAAATAGCCTGTAGAATTTGCAATATTATGTGAAATATAGTATAATAAGGTATAGGACTTTTCATATAAGTAGCCCTTACCAAAATTTGGAGGGCGCTATGTCCTCCAAGCTACGTAATTTCATGTAAACATTAAAAAATAAATAAGGAGGACAAAAACATGAAAATCACAGAATTACAGGCTTACAAGAGACTTGAGGAAATGTTCGAGCAAAAAGGTTATTCACAGGGCATCAAAGATGATATGCCAATTTATTGCTGGGATAATGTTCAATGTATCCCTGACAATTTGACACCTGGTCACTATGTATATGCCAATAGCTATGGAAAAATTAAATTCAGAGATATTCCTGATGAATATCGTACAAGAGAATTTTTCCTACACGCATTATCAGGTGCATACGAGGATATCGTTGAATATGTCAAAGAACATTCGTCAAAGTTTGACAAGCAGTTTTTTAAAGACCATATTGCAACAGATTATTATGGTCTGGAGTTCCAGCTTAATGATTTTGAGTATATGCCACTTGAGTTCATCGATGAGGAGATGGTAGCATGTGCTATGTTTAGATCTGTTAATATGCGCTATGTAGACAGACGTGGTGATTGTGATGGCTGGTTTTATTCTGTATATAGAAGAAAACCTGAAATTTTAACACAGGAGCTGTATACGCTTGGTGCTAGATGCTTTGCCGAAAAGAGACATGGAGAAAACAAGTTCTTAGATATTACACCTGAAGAATATCGAACACCAGAATTCTACTTTGCTCTTTGTCTTGGAAATGGCACACCAGTAATGGAAGATATTCCTGAAAGTATCTTAACAACCAACTTCCTTGTTGACTTGTTGAATGACAGTACTGAAAATATTCAGTGTTTCAGTGAGGTTGCTCTTGAAAGAGAAGCACCTATGGCGGAAAGAGGCAATGTGAAGTTCTGGCAGGCTGCTATAATAAACGATGGGTATCGAATTGGAGATATTCCCCTCAACGATGAAAGAGTTGAATTCTTTTTATCTATGTATGATAAAGATTCTCCTGAATATGAATATGGTTTCAAAGACCATTACAAGAGATATCTTCGTAAAAAGAATTCTACCCCTGAACCTAAGAATGATGCAACCGAGTTAGCTGGTATGATGACCTTAGCAGGAGCATTGTTAGGTATGGAAAATGATTCTGCAATTGACTTTGGCACTGCTGTTATGAATACAGCAACAGACCGTCAGTCTATGCTTCCTATTCATTATGATTGTAGAGTTACCATTGAATACTCTAAAAAGTATGATAAGGAAGAATATCTGCTTGAAATCTATAAAAAGATTGCCATTCAGGTATTACAGGAAGCAGACAACTATTATTACAGTGTTATTCTACCTGAGAACATTTCTATCGTTCGGGATGATTATGGTTACTGTATAAATGATTCTAACGGAAAGACTCTTATTCATTATTATGATAGAGGACCTTTCTACGATAGAACAGTTACAGTTGACCAAATCTATGTAACTCTGTAATACGTAAAACTGTATTTTCAAAAATAAAGAGGGTATCCTAAAATAGGAACCCGAAGACCGGAAAATCCAGCTCGATAAGAGTTGGATTTTTTGGTTTGAAAAATTTATTATATTTTTTGATAAAGAAACAGTTTTTGCCATTGCTTCTTCTTTTAATTTTTCTATATCTTTTTTATTCATCCTTTTTATATTTAATGCAAAGCATAATAATCCCCATTCAAGGTCGACTTTATCTAAACCTCTAAGCAAAAATCGCTTGAAGCCCATATTCCATTTGATTTGTCCAAAGATTCCTTCTGAATATTTTGCTCTTTTTCCTCTCATTTCTAATCCTTTTTCGGATGTTAAATTTCTTTTTGCTACATTCTTTAATTGCCATAATTTTTTATTAAATCTGATTTGTCTATTTCCCTGAGCTTTTGTACACTCGCTTTTATGTGCACAATTACTACAATCAGAACATTCATAAACTCTACTTTCTTGGATAAATCCTGTTTCTGTTTTATCTTCTCTTGTTTTAATATATTCTAACTTTTTTCCTTATGGACATGTGAATCTATCATTAATTTCATCATATTCCATATTTTGCCAGTTATATTTCATATCTTTGAATTTTTTTGTTTGCTCTTTATGAAAAAGTGGATATTTGATGTAATTTTTGATGTGATTTTCTTTTAAATGTTCATAATTTTCTTGGTTTCCGTATCCACTGTCTGCCCCAATACTATCTGGTAGTTTTCTAAAAAATCTTTGATATCTTTCAAGATGTGGAATTAATGTTCCATTATCATTTCTATTTTGATGAGTACTCCAATTGACTACAAATCCATTGCAACTTCCTACTTGGATATTGTAGCCTGGTTTTAATTGCCCATTTTTCATATGATCTTCTTTCATATGCATAAATGTAGCATCTGAGTCTGTTTTGGAATAGCTATTTCTCTTTTCTCCAATAATTTCTAAATCTTTATTATATTTTTCTAATCTTGGTTTAAAATCTTTGTTGATTTTGTTTATTATTTTTTTTACTTTTTGTTCTTTCTTTTTTTCTTCCTTGCATTTTTGCTTTGCTAATCCTTCGTTTAATTTGTCTGATAATCTCTTTGAAAACTCTTTTAGCTCTTTTGGGGTAATTTCTTCTGGTTTTATTTCTTTATCTGGATACAATTTATCTTCTTCAGGGTTTAAATTATCGATATCTTTCATCAACTCATGAACTTGTTCTTGTAATTTAGCTTTATATTTTTCTACAGCTTTTTTCCACACAAATGTATATTTATTTGCATTCGCTTCAATTTTTGTTCCATCTACAAAATATTCTTCTGTATTGATATATCATTTATTTTCAAGTACTACAAGCAATTCTACAAATACATCTTCCATTATGATTTTCATTTTGTCTTTTCTAAATGAATTAATTACATTTCTTGTTGGCTTATTTCCTCCTGCTAGCCATATGAATTTTATATCACATTGTACAGCTTCTGCTATTTGTCTTGAAGAATATCTTTTTCTTATATATCCATACATCAATATTTTTAACATCATTTTTGGAGAGTATGGGTTACTTCCTAGTGGAGAGTATGTTTCTAATAATTTATCAATATTCATATTATCTATCAAATCATTTAATACAAATACTACATCATCTTTATCTATTAATGTTTTCCATTCCATTGGTATCATTAATTGGTTTTGTTCATAATATTTAAATCCCATTTTATACCTCCAAAATCACTACTTTTCATACTTGAATTATATCACTAAAGTATTGATTTGTCAGTATTTTTAGCAATTTTTTAACCAAAAAATCCAACTCTTATCGAGCTGGATTTTCCGGTCTTCGGGTTCCTATTTTAGGACACCCTCTTTACTTTTGAAAATATATAATTGATTTAATATAACTATTGCAATTTATAAAAATTATGATATACTTTAATAAATTGATTGATATTTGTATCAATCGTTATGAGAGAAAAAAGTTGTAGATAACTACGACGTTCGCTCCATTTGAAATCAACTTACGGACTCGAAGGTTCTTTTTTATCCTAAAAAGAACAAACTGTTTTTGGCTTATTTAATAAATTACAATTTTGTATTCTTTTGAAAAAATGCAAAATAATATGAAATGATAAAATATAACTTAGGATAGGAGAAAAACAGTGTCAGAAAAAGATAAAATGTTAGCAGGAGAATTATATGATGCTAACTATGATAAAGAATTAACAAAAGACAGGTATAGTGCTAAAGATATTTGTTTTGAATATAATAATTTAAATCCATTGGATTTTGAAAGAAAAGATAGAATAATTAAAAAAATATTTGCAAAAACTGGAGAGCAAATAATAGTTGAGCAAAACTTTTGGTGTGATTATGGTTATAATATTTTTGTTGGAGAAAATTTTTATATGAATCATAATTGTATAATATTAGATGGTGCAAATGTAGAGTTTGGAGACAATGTTGTAATAGGAGCAGTAAGTGTTGTAAATAAAGATATTTCATCAAATGTTGTAGCTGTAGGAGATCCTTACAAGGTTGTAAAAAAAATCTAGTAAAAATTAGTAATTTAATGGTTTTCTTAGAAATAATATACTTACTTTAATATTTAATTTCGTCAGATAGTGTCTGGCGAATTGGAAAGGATTATTAATAATGAATAAATATTTAAAAAATTTGAATGAAGAGATAAGAAACTATCTAAAAATATTATCACCAGAATTTCCAGAATGGTTATTAGAATATATTTATACTCCAGATATGTTAAGACTTGATGGAATAGGAATGTCTTGTGGTACATTATATACAAAAGTATATAATGATAAATATTTTTATTCTTCACTAACTCATAGTGTTGCAGTGGCATTAATTATATGGAATTTTACGCATAACAAAAAAGAAACTATATCTGGTCTATTTCATGACATTGCAACCCCTACTTTTAAACATTGTATTGATTTTATGAATGGGGACTCAGAACACCAAGAATCCACTGAAGAAAGAACAGAGCAAATAATAAAAAAATCAAAAGAAATAATGGAATTATTAGAAAGAGATAATATAAAAGTAGAAGAAGTTTCGGACTATCATATTTATCCTATTGCGGATAATGATACTCCTAGATTAAGTGCTGATAGGCTTGAATATACTTTGTCAGGAGGCCTTTATCAAGTGAGGGTATTCGAACTTGAAGATATAGAAAAATATTATAATAATATTGTAATTTTAAAAAACGAAGATGGAATAGATGAATTAGCTTTTCAAGATGTAAATTTATGCGAAAGCTTTATACATGATATTTCAAAATTATGGCCTCGTTGGGTTGAAGATGAGGATAGATTATGTATGCAATTTATTGCTGATATTGTAAAATCAATGAATATAAAAAATTATATTACAGTTGATGATTTATATAAACTTTCTGAAAAAGAAGTAATACAATTAATTCAAAATTGTGAAGATAATTATGTAAAAAGTGCGTTTAACAATTTTCAAAATGCAACAAGATCTTCTGTCTATAAAAGTGATGAACCGAATAATGAAATATATTGTACTAGTGTAAAAGGCAAAAAAAGGTATGTTAATCCTTTAGTCAGTTTAGATAATAAAGTTGGCAGAATAAAAGATGTTTCTATAGTAGCTAATGATTATATAAGTAAATTCTTAAATATGAAATATCATAAATTTATAGGATTTGATTTTAGTTTTAAACCATATAAAGTTTTGTTACATCAATAGTATTCACATCTTTTATTTAACAATATTTGTTAACAGAAATTCTTTACCGTCTAAGTAATCTAAAATACCATTGTTATCATTGAAATTAAATTTAATTTTATAGCTACAAAGGCATTGATATTTACATTTGAAATTTTTATTTATTTGGTTTTTTCCGTATTTACCATCACCAATTATTGGAAGTCCAATATGT
>CAJKVD010000038.1 GCA_905203195.1 uncultured Clostridium sp.
CAGATTATACTACTACATGGAAAAAAATAACAGGTACCAAGTCTACAGGTGCTATAGTATTGTCTACAGGTGCATCGAATGACACTTGTAAAATGAATATTTTTGATTTGGCGGGAAATGAATGGGAATGGACATTAGAAAAAAATTCTTATCTTACATCTGTAGGTGTATATAGAGGTGGAGGTTATACAAGAGCTGGTTTACCTGTATCATATAGGGGAATTTTGTCTAATATGACTATGATTACTAGTAGTGATATAGGTTTTCGTGCATCATTTTGTAAGAATAAATAAAATAGTAAAGACTAGTGTAAAATGCTAGTCTTTATTATTTTTATTTATGTAAAACATTGACTTTTTAGTGATTTCGTTATATTATATATAAGATAAAAAAAGCATGATAAATCCTAAGGAGGAAAGTTATGGGAGAAGTAATAGTAATAACATCAGGTAAAGGTGGAGTAGGAAAAACAACAACAACAGCAAATTTAGGTGCAAGTTTGGCAGTTGAGGGAAAAAAAGTAGCATTAATAGATACAGATATTGGATTAAGAAACTTAGATGTTGTAATGGGACTAGAAAACAGAATTGTTTATGATATAGTTGATGTTGTAGAGGAAAAATGTAAATTAAGACAAGCACTTATAAAAGATAAGCGCTTTAAAGAATTATACCTATTACCAGCAGCTCAAACAAGAGATAAGAGTGCCGTAAATGAAGAACAAATGAGGGAATTAACAAAGAAACTAAAAGAAGAATTTGACTATATCTTAATAGACTGTCCTGCCGGGATAGAACAAGGATTTAAAAATGCGATAGCAGGTGCTGATAGAGCAATTGTTGTTACAACTGCTGAAATTTCAGCTATTCGTGATGCCGATAGAATAATAGGATTATTGGAATCATCAGAAATAAAAAATCCAGAGCTAATCATAAATAAAATTAGGCCAAGTATGGTTAGAAGAGGAGAAATGATGGATGTTGATGATATTGTTGATTTGTTATCAATAGATTTAATAGGTGTGGTTCCAGATGATGAATACATAATAACTCAAACAAATAAAGGAGAACCAGTTATTCAAAATAGAAGAGCACCATCAGGAAAATCATATATGGAAATTGCTAAAAGAGTTTTAGGAGAAAAAATAGAAGTTACAATACCAAAAGAAGAAAGAGGCTTATTTGCTATGCTAAAAAAACTATTTAGAAAATAAACAGATACATAAGTGGAGGGAGTAGAAAGAATGTTTGAAAACATAATCAAGTTCTTTAAAAAAATAGGAAAAAAAGAGGAAAAAATAGAAACAGAAAACTCAAAAGATGCAGCTAAGGAAAGATTGCATTTAGTGCTAATGCAAGATAGAGCAAATGTATCTGCTGATTTCTTAGAATTAATGAAACAAGAGATTATAGAAGTTATAAAAAAATATATAGATGTAGACGAAAGTGCTATAGATGTTAGATTAACAAACAAGGAAAATGATGATGGTACTAATGGAGCGCCAGCATTATATGCAAATATTCCAATAAAAAATATAAAGAATGAAGCTAGAAAAATAAATGCCAAAGATGTAGAAGAAAGTAAAGCTCAAAAAGAAAATGGTGAAGCTAGCAAAGATAACGAAAATATTGAAAAGGCGGAAGAGGAAGATTCTAAAGATATTGAAGAAGTAGAAATAGAAGAAATTGAAGAAGAAGAAGATGTAGAAGAAGTAGAAGATAATATATCAAAAGAAAAATAAAGTGTAATAAAGAAAAAGAGGTAGCTATGAGAAAAAGAGATTTAAAAAATGTTGAATGGTGGATATTAATAATAGCCATTATATTAACGTTAATAGGTTTGGTAGCTTTATTTTCGGCAACACAAAATACAGGATATGACGAATTCAAAAAGCAAATAATATGGTTTGCTGTTAGTATTGTATTGATGCTAGCATCTATGTTAATTGATTATGAAACACTTATTAAAATTTCACCGTTTTTTTATGGAGGTTTTATTATACTGTTGGTTGCGGTTCTTTTTACAACTCCAATAAATGGTGCAACTAGCTGGTTTAATATAGGTTCTTTTTCTTTCCAACCAGCAGAGTTTGCAAAGGTTTTTGTAGTATTATTTTTAGCAATGATAATTTCAAGGATACAATCAACCGGAAAGCAGGAAATAAATAGACCATTAAAATTATTAATTATACTAGGAGCATTAGCAGTGCCGTTATTATTAATAGTGAAACAACCGGATTATGGTACAGCTATGGCATTTATTGCAGCAACAGTTTTAATGTTATTTGCTGCTGGAATTGATAAACGTTATATAATTGCAGTATTTTTGTTAGCAGCAATTGCTATACCATTATTATATAATTTTATTTTGCCAGAACATGCAAAAAAAAGAATAGATATATTTTTACATCCTGAGTCTGATCCAAGAGGTGCCGGTTATAATATTATTCAGTCAAAGTTAGCTATTGGAGCAGGCGGGTTAACTGGAATGGGATTATTAAAAGGAAATCAAACCCAATTAGGATTTTTATATCCCAAAACAACGGATTTTATTTTTTCAGTAATAGGCGAAGAAATGGGATTTATAGTAGCAGGTGCAATTATAATTTTATATGTTGTATTTATAACTAAAATTTTGTATATTGCAAAAACAGCAAAAGATTCTACAGGAACTCTTATTGCAGCAGGGATTTCTGGTATTTTTATATTTCATATGATAGAGAATATAGGAATGGTTATGGGGCTTTTACCAATAACAGGTGTGCCTTTGCCATTTATAAGTTATGGTGGAAGTTCAATGATTACAAATTATATAATGGTAGGAATATTATTAAACATTAGTGGTAAAAGGCAAAAAACAATATTTGTGCAATAATTAAAATGTCCAATTTGTATTTATACATTTTGGGCATAAAATATTTATGGGGGAAATATGTATTATAAAAAAATAAGGATTGGAAATCAAGAAATTGAAAATAATATATTTTTAGCACCAATGGCAGGAGTAACTGATAAGTCATATAGAAAAGTATGTAAGGAAATGGGAGCAGGATTAGTTTATACAGAAATGATAAGTAGTAGAGCTGTTTTTCATGATGATACAAAAACAAAATTATTGATGAATACCGAAGGTGAAAAAAGGCCGATTGCTTATCAAATATTTGGAAGTGATGAGGAGTCAATGGCATATACAGCTAGATATTTGGAAGATAAAGCAGATATTATTGATATAAATATGGGATGTCCAGCTCCAAAAGTAGTGAAAAACGGTGATGGGAGTAAATTATTATTAGATATTAAAAAGGCAGAAAAAATAATAGAGGCTGTTGTAAAAAATACTACTAAACCAGTAACATTAAAAATTCGTATTGGATGGGATCATAATAACATAGTTGCTGTGGATTTTGCTAAAATGGCAGAAAGTAAAGGAATTTCAGCTATAACTGTACATGGAAGGACTAGAACTGATTTTTATTCTGGAATGGCAGACTTGGATGTAATAAAAAAAGTAAAAGAAGCAGTAGAAATTCCTGTTATGGGTAATGGAGATATTGTGGATGAAGAATCAGCTTTAAATATGTTTGAAAAAACAGGTGTTGATGGTATTATGATTGGTAGAGGAACTTTCGGAAATCCATGGATATTTAAAAAGATAGAATATTTTTTTACAGACAGGTGAAAAATTGCCACAAATAACTAATAAAGAAAGATTTGATGTTTTAATGCATCATGTAAATTTAGAGTTACAAAATAAACCAGAACTTATAGCAATTAGGGAACTACGTAAGCCAATTGCATGGTATACAAAAGGGCTAAAAGATTCTAGTGATTTTAGAGATAAAATAAATAAGATCGATAATTTAGAAGAATTATTAAAAGAAATAAAATTATATTTTTGTAATTTATAAAAAACAGTTCGTAAGAACTGTTTTTTTAAGTACAAATATAAACATAAAAATTTTTGATGAGAATAAAATTAAGAAAAGGAGTGGTGAATTTGAAGAAAAACATAAATAGAAAGAAAATTATAATAGTGATAATAATCTTAGCTGTTTTGATTTTTTGTATTATACAAATATTTATTAAAAAAACGATTAAAAATAGTAAAATAGGTAATAATAGTAGTAGTCAAGAAATTATTGAAAATTTAATGAATCTTAGCTCATATACTGTAAAAATAGAAATGTTAGTTTATAGCAATAAAAATGAGAATAAATATGAAATAGTCCAGTCATATGAAAAAAATGGAGATAATGAAAAGAGTGTACAAGAAATTTTAGAACCAGAAAATATAAGTGGAGTTAAAATAATACAGGAAAATGATAAATTAATATTAGAAAATAGTAGGTTAAGTTTAAAGAATATTATAGAAAATTATAAATATATTACTGATAATTGTATTGATTTAAGTAGTTTTGTTAAAGAATATAAAAATAATGAAAATAAGCAACAAAATGAAAATGAGGATGAGGTAATTTTAAGTTTTATAAAAACAGATGCTAATCCTTATATAAAAAATAGAATTTTGACTATAGATAAAAAAACAGGTAATCCTAAGAAAATGGAGTGCAAATCAGAGAACGAAAAAACGACACTTTACATATTATATAATGAGGTAAAACTAAATACAAATAAATAATGTATATTTTACTTCGAGCTAATAAATTAAAATATATAGAATAATACTTGACAATATAAGAACTTAGGAGTGAAGATAATGACAATAAAAAGAGGAGATATGTTTTATGCAGATTTAAGTCCAGTAATAGGTTCAGAACAAGGCGGAATACGACCTGTTATAATTATTCAAAATGATTTAGGTAATAAATATAGTCCAACAGTAATTGCGGCAGCAATAACATCGCAAACAGGCAAGTCAAAGCTTCCCACACATATTGATGTAGATTGTAAAACCTGTGGGTTAAAAAGTGATTCTGTGATTTTAGCAGAACAAATTAGAACAATAGATAAAAGTAGACTAAAAGAAAAAATTGGGCATATAGAAGATGAAAATGTTATAAATAAAATTAATAGTGCATTAGGTGTAAGTTTTGGGTTAGAGTAAAATGAGTAAAAGGGATTCTTTTTGAATCCCTTTTATAGTTTTAATTTTTTAATTTCTTTTATTTCATTATATAAATGGTTAATTTGTTTTTTCTTATTTTCATATGCTTCTTGGTATTCAGAAAAAATTGTTTCAAAATTTTCTGGAGTTTCTTGAGGTGCTAAGTAAGCTTTTAGACCTTCTAAATAATAATTTTTCTTTTTATCGGTTTTTGCTTTTAACATTTTTTCTTGATATTTTTTTGCTATTTTAAATCTTTTTAGAGTGCCTTCTAGTGTTTCTAAATAATTATAAGAGCAACTAATTTCGTATTGAATATCTTCTATTACAACTGAAATTAAGGCTTTTACTATTATTGGATTATCTTTTCCAAGTCTGGCATTTTCTTTGATTTGTGTTAATGCAATTGAAGAGTCGATTTTTTGGAATGGTTTAGTATTATCTATTATAATTTTTAAAGTGTCTGTAATTCCAATATGTGTTTTATATTGTCTTTTACTAACAATTGCGTCATACTCATCTGCTACGCGAATAATTTGACCTTCGTATGGAATGTCTTTTTTTGTTAAGCCTTTTGGATAGCCGGTGCCATTAAGTGCCTCGTGATGATAAATAGGCCCTGCTGCATAAGGGCGCAATTTTAAATCATTCATACATATGTTATATCCAATTGTTGTGTGTGTTTTCATAATTTCAAATTCTTCATCTGTTAGTTTTGATGGCTTTTGTAGAATTTCTGGTGGAATAAATTGTTTTCCAATGTCATGCAAATATGCACATATTGTACAATATTCTGTAAACCCTTTTGTACAGTGTAATCTTTCACATAAACGACAAGTGATATTTGCAACATGTTCAGAGTGTTTCCTAGTAAACATGTCAAGGCTTCCTAATATGTTTAATTGATATTGCATTGTTTTATCTAAATTATATGATTTTAATGCTGTTGGTGAATAAAAATCAAAAACTTCTTCTTTCATAAATTAAAAATTCCTTTCTTATGTGTAAAATTATTATTATATTGTTTTATAAAAATAAGTATACTTTAATAATAACATTAAAATGTAAAAAGTGCAATATGAAATTTTTTGTTAAACATTTATTTTTTGTTGAAAAACAAGTAAAAATATGGTAAAATAGCAAAAGAAAAGAGGGATAGCAATGTATAGAACAAAAACATGTGGAGAATTATGTATTAGTAATATAGGTGAAACAGTAGAATTAGCTGGTTGGATACAAAAAGTGAGAAATTTAGGAGGAATGGAATTCTTAGATTTAAGAGATGAATTTGGAATAACACAAATAGTAATAAATGATGAAAAGCTACAAGAGCAAGCAAAAAATTTTACAACAGAAAGTTGCATACATGTAGTAGGGAAAGTTGTTGAAAGAAGTAATAAAAATAAAAATTTGAAAACTGGTGAAATAGAAGTAATTGCTGAAAAATTAGAAGTATTAGGAAAATGTAAAAATGTATTACCATTTGAAGTAAATACAAACCAAGAAGTAAGAGAAGATTTGAGATTAGAGTATAGGTTTTTGGATTTAAGAAATGAAAAATTACATAACAATATTTTGTTACGTTCAAAAATATTAAAAACTTTAAGAGATAGAATGGATGAATTGGATTTTACAGAAATACAAACACCAATTCTTGCAAATTCATCACCAGAAGGGGCACGTGATTATTTGGTACCAAGTAGATTAAATCCAGGAGAATTTTATGCATTACCACAAGCGCCTCAACAATTTAAGCAATTATTAATGGTTAGTGGATTTAATAAATATTATCAAATAGCACCTTGCTTTAGAGATGAAGATCCTAGAGCAGATAGAGCTCCAGGGGAATTTTATCAATTAGATTTTGAAATGAGTTTTGCAACACAAGAAGATGT
>CAJKVD010000039.1 GCA_905203195.1 uncultured Clostridium sp.
TCTCTTACATCTTTTAATTTAGTAAATTTATGTGATATTTTATTTGTTCCTATTTGATTATTACCATGTTGACGATATTTTATATATGGCTTTTCCAAATATGCAAGTTTACCTTCTAACGCTACCATAATTCCTATCCAATAATCATGTGGTACATATTTTGATCTTGATGGAATTGGCAAAATTTTTTCTATCCATTTGCTTTTTACCAATGTAGTACATCCTGTTACACAATTATATAAATAATTTACCTTATAACTATTTATACATTTTTTTATCTTTCTATTTAATAACATATAATCGCCAAAAGATGGATATATAGTTTTTAAGTTTTCGTCTACAACTTCCAAATCACCAAAAACTAAATCTGCATTTTTTCTCTCCATAAGTTCTACTGATTTTTGTATCTTTTCTGGTAACCATACATCATCTTGGTCTGATAACATAAACATTTCACTTTGTACTTTACTTACTAAAAATTCAAAATTTCTTATATATCCTAAATTTTCTTTCTGATAATACACAACAATTCTGGAATCTATTTTCTCAAATTCACTTAAAATCTCAGTAGTACCATCTTTTGAACAATCGTCAGATATTATAATTCTTATGTTTTTATATGTTTGATTTAAAATGCTTTCTATTTGCTCTTTTATATATTTTTCACCATTATATGTTGCAAGTAATATATCGATTGTTTTGTCCATTTTTATTTTTTCCTCCCAAAATGTATTGAATTTTATAATACATCTGCAAAATCTTTTTTACTCTTTTTAAATATATAATTTCCCCATATAAAAATTGCAATTGTTATTATCCAGAAAGCTATTGTATAAATACCATGTCCTTGTGTTACAATATTTTCTTGTACAAATACATCTCTAAATCCTGTAACCAAATAAGTAAATGGCATACATTTTACAATTTTTAAAAGAGTGGCATGTCCTGAAAGCATTCCTAAATTCCATACAACTGGTGTAAACCAGAAAAATAATTGCATTAATATATTTAATAATTGTGAAAAGTCTGGTACAAGTGTTGTTATAGCTGATGTAAATCTTGTTACTGCTATTATAAATGCATATGCTGCTATTAATATATATATTGCCATTAATATATTAGGTCTAAATCCAAAAGCAACACAAATAATTGATGCTATTACCAATAAAAACAATGAAACAAAACTGCTTGCTATTATTGATATAATTGGAATAGTATCAACAGGAAATACAACTTTCTTTACCAAATAACTATAACTTCTTATTGAATTGCTTGCACTTAATATACTGTCATTTAAACATAGCCACATAGCCATTCCTGGCATAAACCATACTGCATAAGGCTCACTTCCTGAACTTGGTGTTTTTAATATAACTTGGAAAACTATTACATATGTCAGCATATATATAAAAGGTTGTGCAAATCCCCACAAACTTCCTAAACTTGTACTGGCAAATCTATTTTTAAAATCATTTTTTCCCAACTGGAACACTAATTTTCTATTTTTTACTATTGTTTTTATAAATTCTATCATATTACTTTTCTCCTATTTTTTGCAAAATTTTCTGCTATTATTTTATATTTAAACTGCGTTTTTGTCAATATCTAAACAAACAAAGTTGCCAAAAATATACTAATACTTTTGACAACTTTATTATTATTTTAAGATTGATTTTAATACATCTACAAATTCTTCATTTTTTATTTTATTTTTTTCATTCTTAGCTAAGGAAATAACATAATTTCCATTATCTGAAACATAGTCATAACTCTGATATTCATCCATTTTTTCAAATGGATAATCTTCTATTTTTCCTGTAACATCATCAACCATCTTTATATTTCCTGTTTTAGCTAAAACAACTAATTTATCACTATCAATATATTTTTTTAATGCCTTATCTAAACCATTCTCATTATCTGATTTTTTTATACTAAGATATCCATCTTTTATCACATATTCAGTTTTTGAAACTTGATTCAAAAATTCTTGAATACCTTCTCTTGAACTTTCTTCTACCCAAATTCCGCTATTCTTAGGGGCCTTCTCACTAATTATTTTATCAATTTGTGATAATTCTAAATCTTTATTATCCAAGTAACCACATAGTGCAACTTTATATTGTATGCTAGACTTTACTGCTAAAGTTTTTCTGCCATCATATTCTTCTTTTACATCATAAATATCACTGCTTCCTTGTACTCCTGTACTTTCCTTTAGTTCATCAATTGTTGCAGTATTATTATATTCTACTTGATTTTTGTCTATCTCTACATCTGATACACTTGGCATTGCAATATTTTCTGATACTTGATTTGTGTTATTGTCATTACTTTTAAATCTTTTAAACATAAAAATCATCACAATAATAAGTAAAGCTAATATCAAAAATAATATAATCTTTTTATTTTTCATTTACACAATTCCTTTCAACATATTTAATGTTGCATCAATATATTTTCTTGAATAGTCTGAATTAACAACATCTTGATGGCTCATTATTTTTTTGCCACCTGCTCCATAAGCTGGTAATTCTATTAACGCTGATCTTGCTGTTCTTCCATTTGCACCTAAAGAACTACGTGCCCAATTTATTAAATAACCTTTTCCATAACTAGATGTATATAAATTAGAAGGAAATTTTTGTTTGTAATATCCACAAATTTCCCCATCGCCTATAACTTGTGTTGTCCATCCATGTAAATCTACCAAAACAGTTTGTCCTGTTGTAGATTTTTTACTTAATAAGAAATCACGTAAATATCTTGATTCATATGAGTTAAATGGCGTACTACCAGTATAATTTCTGTCATTATACATTGGAACAAAATTTGTTGACCAACAGCGATTTATATCAATACCTTTATTTCCTGAAGCTGCACTATATAGAGATGTTCTTCCTGGACCATCATGACTCCAACCATAATTTCTTCCATCTGGATTTATTTCTGGGAAAATATAAATAGTCCATTTTCTTGCTAAATCAGAATCATTTCTAGCTCTTAATTCATTTATAAAGTTTTCAGCAATTATAGATATTTCTGTTCCATCTCTTCCAAAATGATCTTCAAATCCATGTACTACAAATGTTGCAAAAAAGACATTTGGTCCATCACCAAATCTATAATATTTTAAATTTGTACCTCTTGAATCTCCTGCAACTCTTAATCCAGAATATCCAAATGTTCCTATTTCAAAAGTAATTTTATTTATGCCAATAATTCTTGATGTCTCTGATAATAACTCACTAGTTTTCGTTGAAAGTACTCTAACTTTTAATATATAATCTCCACTATCATAATTTCTTATATCAATAGTACCACTAAAGCCTGCACATTCATTAGTTGTCTCATCTCCATAGCCTTTTCCTTTCATTGCATTTACAGCATCTTGCCTTGAATATGTTGAAATTTTATCTGTTACATTATCACCATTTATCCAAACTTCAATTTTTCTTTCTGCTAAACTTGATAATTGCCATCCTTGAATATACATTGAATCTCTATTATTTGTCCATGCTTGAGGATAATCTATTGTTATATATGCATCATACTTTTTTAAGCTAAATTCTTTTTCATTACTCTCATAAACTTCTTTAGTTATTTTATCCTTTAATAAAATCTTTATTTTATGTGTTCCATCTGATAAATTAGATGAATCATAAACTCCATAAAAGCCTGGTGTTGCATTAGTTTTGGCACCACCATATCCTTGTATTGCATTTACTACATCATCTCTTTTTTGGAATTTTAGTTGTGTTGTTACATCTTTATCATCTATATATGCCTCTATTTCTCTGTTTGAATTTTCAGACAAATTCCAACCATTTATAGAAAGTGTTGTTCCAGAAACATTTTCTGCTGGTGAATCTATCCAAATTAATGAATCATATTTTTTAATTTTAAACTGTACCTTTTTTGTTTGTAATTGTTTTGTCGTATTTTTATCTTCAAGTACTATCTTTAATTCATGCTGGCCATCTTTTAAACCAGATACATCAACACTTCCATAAAAGCCTGGTGTTGCATTAGTTTTGGCACCACCATATCCTTGTATTGCATTTACTACATCATCTCTTTTTTGGAATTTTAGTTGTGTTGTTACATCTTTATCATCTATATATGCTTTCACTATTCTTTCTGCATCTTCTGACAAATTCCAACCATTAATAGATACTTTATTTTTTACAGTAGAATCAACTGCTGGTGTATCTATCCAAATTAAAGACTCATAATTTTTGACAAAAAATTTAACAATTTTTTCTCCTATTGTTTTTCTTGTTTCTACATCCCTAACTCTTATTGTTAAATTATGTTCTCCTTCATCTAAATTTAATACATCTATTTCTCCATAAAATCCTGGTGTCTTATTTGTTAAGACTCCACCATATCCTTGCACTGCTTTTACCACATCATCTCTTTGCTGAAACTTAAGATTTTGTGTAACATCTATATTATCTATTAACGCTGTGACTTCTCTATTTGCATCCTCTGATAAATTCCAACCCTGAATATTTAACTTGTTTTTTACTTTACTATTTTGAGCTGGACTATCAATCCATATTAATGTACCATATTGTCTGGTTACAAATGAAATTTCCTTTTTGGCTAATTCATGATCATTTTTCTTGCTTCGTACAGAAATAACCAATTTATGTTTACCATCTGCATATTGTTTAAGATCAATATTACCATAAAACCCTGGTGTTGCATTTGTCTCTACTCCACCAAAGCCACTAACAGATTTTAGTACATCATCTCTTTTTTCGAATTTAATATTTACAGAAAAATCTTCACCATCAACAGTAACTTTTATATATCTATCTGCTTCTTCTGATAAATTCCAACCATTAATATATAATGTATCTTTTACAACTCTGTCTTCTCCAGGAGTATCTACCCATAATAATGTTGAAGAATTTGATTTTGCTTCTTTGCCAATACTTAATGCTACTATAGCAAGTAACACTAACATCAATGTTATTATTATTCTTTTTACCATATTTCTCATATGTTTTCCCCTTTTTCTAATTTATTTTTTAAAACGAATATATCCAATAATAGGAAAATGAAAAATCACAAATTCCTTAATCATTTTTTTTGTTAAATTTTTTCCATATAGAAATCTAAAAAAACTTATAAAATGAAAATTAATATATCTTGACTTTTCAATCATATTATAATATTTTATTAAACTTTCAATCCATTTTTCATTTTTTGTATCACCTATTTTTTTACTATATTCTAAACACATTTTTGCACCATTTAAATATGCATTATCAATAACTTTTTCTTTTCTATATTTCAAATAACTATCAAATGTATTTCCGTTTTTTTCTTTCCACAAATATAAATTTTGATTTAAACTTCTACCACCAAAAACATTAGATTGATGTAATCTATATCCAAATAATGGTTCTTTTAAATAGCTTATTCCTTTTCCTTCATTTGCTATAAATCCTATTAGCCAATCATGTGCCATTACGCTTTCTAAAAAAGGAAGTGCTTTTTCTTTTACTTCTTTAGTAAATAACTGTGAGCATCCTATCCCTGCATATCGTGATATCGCCAATTTACCATGTTTATTTATCAATGGCATATTTTTATATTTAAAATAATCTTGTTCAATTATTTTATCATTTTCATCTATTTGGTGGCAATTGCAATATACTAAATCAACTTCATCTTTTTTTAGTTTTTCCAAACTTTTTTCTATTTTTTCTGGATACCATATATCATCATGATCACTAAAACATATATAGTTTGATGTTGACTTTTGCAACAAATATTCAAAATTCTTTGTATACCCTAAATTATGCTCTGTTTTGTATACTTGTATTCTTTTATCTTTTTTAGCATATTCTTCTAATATTTTTTCTACTTTTTTATTAGGTGAACAGTCATCAGAAATCAGTAGATTTATTTCTTTATATGTTTGATTCAATATGCTTTCTATTTGCTTTTTCAAATATTCTATTTTTGTGTTATATGTTGCCATTAATATGTCTACTTCTTCCAATTCTACTATTTTCTCCTATCCTACTTAATTTATTGGTTGGAACAGAATTAAATTTTGACAAGAAAAATCAGTTTAACACTTATGAGGCGTACTTATTATACGTTGATTAAATGTTAAATACAGTTTGCCGCAGTTAAATTTGTAATTCTGTTCCAATTATTTTATTTATATTGGCTGTCAACTTCCTTAAGAATAACATCATGGGCACTACCCTCTGAAATGCTAACTTCAGAAACTAAAGTTAATCTAGCTTTTTCATGGAACTCCGGAATACTAATGCTTCCGCAGTTGCACATAGTAGATTTTATTTTAGAAACCGTAACTGCTAAATTATCTTTTAATCTACCCGCATATGGTATGTATGAGTCTACACCTTCTTCAAAAGAAAGTGCTTTTTTACCACCCATATCATATCTTTGCCAGTTTCTAGCACGGTTTGACCCTTCTCCCCAATATTCTTTAACATATCCATTTCCTTTTTTAACTATTCTTGTAGGGCTTTCGTCAAATCTAGCAAAATATCTTCCCATCATGACAAAATCTGCACCTAAAGCCAAAGCAATTGTAATATGATGATCATGTACAATACCACCATCTGAACATACTGGTATATAAATTCCTGTTTCTTTAAAATATTCATCTCTTGCTGCTACAACATCTATTAAAGCTGAAGCTTGTCCACGTCCAATTCCTTTTGTTTCTCTAGTTATGCAAATTGAACCTCCTCCAACTCCTACTTTAATAAAATCTGCTCCTGCTTCTGCTAAATATCTAAAGCCTTCTCTATCTACAACATTTCCTGCTCCTATTTTTACATTATCTCCATATTTTTCTCTTACAAAAGCTATAGTA
>CAJKVD010000040.1 GCA_905203195.1 uncultured Clostridium sp.
AACACCTGGTAACTTTTTATCTGTATAATAATCTGCTAGATTTTCATAACGCCCACCTGAGCATACACTTCCCAATTCTCTATAATCATTTAAAAATGTCTCATATACTGTACCTGTATAATAATCTAATCCTCTTGCAATTGTTAAATCTAATTGATAATTTCCTTCTGGTACTCCAAAAATTCCTACATATTTTAGCACTTGCTTTATTTCTTCTAATCCTTGATTAAATTGTTCATTCTCTATTTTTAATTCTTCCAATTGCTGTAATTTTTCTTGATTTGTACCTTGAATTAAAATAAATTTCATTATTTTTTTAACATGTTCTTTATTCAAATTTAATCTTAGCAATTCACTTTCTACAGCTTCTTTTCCAATTTTATCAATCTTATCAATTATTCTTAAAATCTCTGTACTATTATCTTCTTGACCTATTTCTATAAATAGACCATTTAATAACTTTCTATTATTTATTCTAATAGTAAAATTATCAAAACCTAATCTTTTAAAAACTGTATAGATAACACTTGGCAATTCAGCATCATTTAAAATACTTAATTCTCCATCGCCAATAACATCAATATCACATTGATAAAATTCACGAAATCTTCCTTTTTGAGTTCTTTCACCCCTATACACTTTACCAATTTGATATCTTCTAAAAGGAAAACTCAAATTCCCATAATTTTTTGCCACATATTTAGCAAGTGGAACTGTTAAATCAAAACGTAAAGATAAATCTGTATCTCCTTTTTCAAATCGATATATTTGCTTTTCTGTTTCTCCACCAGCTTTTGCCAACAACACATCTGACAATTCTATTATAGGTGTATCGATAGGTAAAAAGCCATATTGTCTATACGTTTGTTCTATTGTATTTTTCATTTGCTCAAATAAAATTTGTTCATTTGGCAATAATTCCATAAATCCCGCCAATGTCCTAGGTTCTACTTTTTCCATTTACATCACTTCTTTCTTTAGTATTTTTGGTGGCAGACCCCCTAAAAACACTAATCTTATTTTCTTATATTTTTATTTCTTTAGATTTAATTATTTCTTATAGTTTTTTTGAGTACGTCTCCAAAAACACTAAAAACATCACTGCTTAGGTTTTAATTCTAAATAAATTATTTTTTCATCGCCAATTCTTGTTGGTTTTCCATGACCTGGATATACTATTGTTTCATCAGGTAATTTTAATAGCTGTTCTGTTATTGATTTCATAATATCCTCTCTATTTGATGTTGGTAAATCTGTTCTTCCCCATGTTCCAGAAAACATTGTATCTCCAGAAAACAAACATTTTTCTTTTTCACAATATAAACTTGATCCACCTTTTGTATGTCCTGGTGTATGTATTACTCTAAATTCCAAATCTCCTAAATGTATTAAATCTCCGTCGTCCACTCTGGAATCCGCTTCTAATGTTATTTCTGGTATATCAATTACTCCTGATAAATTTATATACTTATCATTTAAACCTTCGCTATCATCTCTGTGTATTAATATTTTTCCACCACAGGCTTGCTTTAATTCTGTTACTCTTCCTATATGATCACCATGGCAATGTGTTAAATATATATATTTTAGCTTTCCTTTTAATATATTTTTTATCATGTATTCTATTTTTTCTGCTTCACCTGCAGGATCAATACACATTATTTCTTTACTTTTTTCATCAAAAATAATATAACAATTTGTCGGATCACCAACAAAAGTATTAATCTTAAGTTCTTTTAAAATCATTTTCTTCCTTCTTTTCTACTTATTTTTTATTTTTTCTAGTGGTGATTTTTGCTCCGTCCCCAAAACATTACCTTTTTCTTCTTACTTCATATACACTGTCTACTTTTCTTATAGCTTTTTGAACTTTATTTAATTCATCCAAGCTTTCTATTTCTATTGATATGTCCATTACTGCTATTCTTTCCTTTGTTGTTCTTGTGTTTACTCCCATTAATTTTGCTTTTGTATCCTTTAATACATTTAATATGTCAACCAAAAGTCCATTTCTATCATTTGCCAATACTTCAATTTCTACTTGATAGCTTTCTTTTGCTTCTTTATACCACTCTACATCTATCATTCGATTTTCTTCTGTTAATAAATCCTTAACATTTACACAATCTTTTCTATGTACTGATACACCTCTGCCTCTTGTTATATAGCCTACAATTTCATCTCCTGGCAATGGATTACAGCATTTTGATAATTTTACTAAACAGTTATCTATTCCTTTTACAACAACCCCTGAACTTGCTGCTGCTGCCTTTGCTTTTCTTTCTTTTTGTTCTTTGCTTAGTTCTTGTATTTTTTCTTCTACATTTATTTCTTCATGCTCTTTTCTATATTCTTGTAAAACTCTTGCTATTATTTTTACTGGTGAGTTTGCTCCAAATCCAACAGCTGCATACATTTCGTCTATATTTTTATACCTATATTTTTCTAGCATCGGTTCTATGTATTGATTTTTAAACAATTCTGCATGTGTAAATCCCAATCTTTTTATTTCTTTTTCTATTAGCTCTTTTCCTTTTTCGATATTTTCGTCCTTTAATGCCTTTTTAAACCATGCTTTAATCTTATTTTTTGCACCTGTACTTTTTACAAATTTTAACCAATCACGGCTTGGACCTTTTGAATTATCTGATGTTAATATTTCTACAATATCTCCATTTTTTAGCTTAGTTATAATTGGCATCATTTTACTATTGATTTTACATCCTGTCATATGATTTCCAATTTCAGCATGTATACTATATGCAAAATCAATAGGTGTTGAGCCTTGTGGCAATACCTTTATTGCACCTTTTGGCGTAAATACATACACTTCATCTACAAATAATTCTGTTCTTAATGTATCCAAAAATTCTTGGGGATCTTGCATATCTTTTTGCCATTCCAAAGTTTCTCTAAGCCATGCCAATTTATCATCTGTTACTTTTACTGCTTGTTTCTTTCCAAAATAGCTTGCCTCTTTATATGCCCAATGAGCTGCTATACCATATTCCGCAATTCTATGCATATCCCATGTACGAATTTGTACCTCGAAAGGTGTTCCTTTTTCTCCTAATAATGTCGTATGTATAGATTGATACATATTAGGTTTTGGTACAGCTATATAATCTTTAAATCTTCCTGGCATAGGGCTATACATTTCATGTACTACACCTAAAGCAGCATAACAATCTTTAACAGAATTTACCAAGATACGTAAAGCAAATAAATCATAAATTTGATCTAATGTTTTATTATCTCTTTTCATTTTACGATATATACTATACAAGTGTTTAGCTCTACCAGTTACTTCAGCATCAATATGCTGTTTTTTTAATTGCACACGTATATCTGCCATTATTTTTTCTATAAATTGTAATCTTTCTTCTCTTTTCTTATTAATTCCTTCTACTAGTTCATGATATTCTTCTGGATATAAATACTTAAACGACAAATCTTCCAATTCCCATTTTATTGAATATAATCCTAATCTATTTGCCAATGGAGCATAAATTTCCATTGTTTCTTTAGCATTTGCTATTTGTCTATCTCTTTTTAAATATTTCAATGTACGCATATTATGCAATCTATCTGCTAATTTTATTATTATTACACGTATGTCCTTGCCCATTGCCAAAAACATTTTTCTATAATCTTCTACTTGCCTTTCTTCAACTGTTACAAAATTCATTGTTCCTAATTTTGTAACACCTTCTACCATATCTGCAATTTCATCTCCAAATTGATTTCTTATATCCTGGTCTGTAACATCAGTATCTTCAATTACATCATGTAATAATGCTGCACAAATTGTACTATCATCTAATCCAACATCTGCTAATATATAAGCTACATTCATTGGATGTATTATATATGGTTCACCAGAATGCCTCTTTTGATCTTTATGTTTCTCATTTGCTAAATTATATGCTTTCATTATTAGCTTTGTATCTACTCTACGTGAATGTTGTTTTCTTTTTGATATTATATCTTGTATTGTTATTTCCTTTTCCTGCATACTGTATCATCCCCTTTTCTATACAGACTTCATAACATCTTTTAAATTAATTTGTAATATGTCTACTCCATTGAAATGATTTATTTCTAAAACACCTACAACATCAATTTTATCTCCTATTCTGTACTCTTCTGCTAAATTTCCCATATTAAAACCTATTGCATTTATAATAGTATTATTTTCTCTTAAAGTTAGTTTTAAATGTTTTCCTTCTGATAAGGCTCTTATAGAATCAATCTTTAAATTTTTTATTGCAAATATCGGCATTTTATTACCTTCTCCAAATGGTTCCAATTCTCTTAAACTCTCAACCATTTCTTTATTTATTTCCGCCAAATCAACTTTACTATCTATATAAATTATAGGCACAATTTCTTCAATGTGAGCTTTTTTTGCTATATTTTCCACTTCATCTCTAAATTCATTTACCTTATCTCTTTTTAGTGTAATTCCTATTGCCATACTATGACCACCAAAACGTTCTATTGTATCTAAACATTTCATAAGTGCATCATGTAAATCAAATCCTGGTATACTTCTACCAGATCCTTTTGCTAAATCGTCCTCATAACACAACAATATACTTGGCTTAAAATATAATTCTGTGATTTTTGAAGCTACTATTCCTATCACACCATGATGCCATCCTTCTCCTGCAACTACTATTGTGTCCTTTTTGTCCAAATGCTCTTTTTCTATTAATTCAAGTGCTTCTTGATAAATATTTTTTTCTGTTTCTTGCCTTATCCTGTTATATTCATTTAATTCTTTTGTTAACTCATTTGCCTCATTTATATCTTTAGATAAGAATAATTTTAATGCTTTTTCTGCATATCCCATTCTTCCACATGCATTTATTCTAGGTGCCACACCAAATGATATTGCACTTGAATCTATTGTTTTATAACCTGATGATATAAGTAATGATTTTAATCCCATATTTTTTGTTTGATTTACCAACATTAAACCTAATTTTGCTATCACTCTATTTTCATCTTTTAATGGAACTATATCTGATATTGTTCCAACACATACTATATCTAAATATTTTAAATAGCCTTCTTCTGGTAAATCTAACTCTATTGAAATTGCTTGTATTAATTTAAAGACCACACCAACCCCTGCTAAATCTCTACAAGGATATTTATTATCTTTTCTTTTGGCATCAACTATAGCCAATGCTCTTGGTAATTCTTCTGCTACTTCATGATGATCTGTTATTATTGTTTCTAATCCCAATTCATTTGCATAATCAACCTCTTCCACTCCAGATATTCCACAATCTACTGTTATCATCAAATCATATTTATTTTCTGCTATTTTTTTTATAGCTGGCTTATTTAATCCATAACCCTCATCCAATCTGTTTGGTATATAATAATCTACATGCAAATTGTTATCTTGTAAAAAACTTTTTAAGACTGTTATACTTGTAATCCCATCTGCATCATAATCACCAAATATTATAACTTTTTCTTTATTCTCTATAGCCTTTTTTATTCTATCAACTGCTTTTTTCATGTCTGGCATTAAAAATGGATCATGAAAATCTTTTCTAGTTGGATGTAAAAACATTCTTAATTTTTCTGGCTCTGTCATATTTCTATTTACTAATATAGTAGCTAGTAATGGGTTTATATTCTCTCTTTTTTCTAGTTCCTCTATTTGTTTTTGTATATGCTCATTTGTTTCATATATTTGCCATTTTTTTGTCATATTTTTATCCTATTTTTCCCTTTCTTTCTTTTTTCTTTTATTCATTATTTTACTATATATAAAAAAAAATAGCAATATCAATTGCTATTTTTTGTATTTTATTTACATATTAAATTCATTACCATTAACTAGGTAAGTTATTATCATATTCTTGTAAAGCTGTATTTTTAAAATTACCGTTGCCATTTTTGTCACTTTCAACGGTTACATTATTAACACTTAATGCTGATAATAATTCATTTCTTGAGTGATATGTAACTCCTTTATATGTTACACTTGCTAATTTTGTGCAATAATTAAAAGCTGATGCTCCAATACTAGTCACTCCATCTGGAATATTAATGGATGTTAATCCCGTACAGCCACCAAATGCTCCTTCACCAATAGATGTTAAACCTTTTGGTAAATCAATACTAGTTAGACTTGTACAAGTATCAAAAGCACTTTTTCCAATTTTTGTTACACTTTTTGGGATTTCAAAAGTAGTCATATGATTAGCAGATGCATATATTCCTTCTGGAAGTTCTGTTATTTTATTAGGTAATTTTATAGTTCTTGTTTTTCGTTCTAATTCAAAATTACGCCACCATGAAATACCACTAACATTAATCTTTTTTACTGTATTTGGAAAAATTACATTTTCAATATTAGGGACAGGTGTGGAATACTGTCCATCACTTATGGATATATTTGCTTCTGTTACTTTATACATTTCGCCATTTATCTCTACTTGATATGGCACTATCAATGTATCTGTTATTCCTTCAAATTTTATCTCGTAATTAGTATCTGTTAAATCACTTTTTCCTGTCTCTGGATTATATCCATCTACATTAGCATATTCAGGTTTTATTCCTGTTATTCTTGCTTCTTTTAAAGGTAAAGATGTCATATCTCCTATTGATGCAATTTTATTATTTGAACCTGTTTCTATAGGTTCGTAATTAAACAATTCTGGTGGAGCTATTTTACTTTCATCAATGTCTCCTGCATATATTCCCGAATTGTCCTCACTTTTTTCTGCTGTACCTACTGTTAATTTAATATCAACTGGAACTGCTAATTTTTC
>CAJKVD010000041.1 GCA_905203195.1 uncultured Clostridium sp.
AAATTAAGACATTTTCCTAAATGATATATTAAGACATTATCATAAATGAATCATAGTAAACTTATAAGTAAAAAAACACTACTTGACAATTATTACGAAATATAGTATAATCATAACAATGTTTGCCAATTAGGGCAAAAGATGAGATTTTGTTTTTAACCTAAAATATATTACAAAATGATTATAATATGAAGAAGCGGGAATGATAATAAAGAGAGATTATCAAAAAATACAATAAAAGAGAACAAGAAAAATAAAAAATAATATGTACGTAAAATAAAAAAATGCAAAAAATGCAGAAAAACAAACTGTATTTTTTCGTGTTCAATTAAATAGAAATGCATAAAAGATAAAATATATTACGCTATCAGTGCATTTAAAAATGTTCTATTATTAAAAAGTTTTAGGAAAATGAAATTGAAAAAATAGAAAGAAAGAAGGAGATAATAATTATGACAAGAGAAAATGAGCAACCAAAAAAAGAAAAGCTTGAAAAAAGAGAAACTACAAAAAGAAAAAATAATGTAGAAGAAAAAAAGAAAACAACCAAAAAAACAGAAAGAACAACAGTAGAAAATAAAACAAATACAAGAACAAGAAGAACAAGAACGACAAAAACAACAGAAAAAACAAACAAATTGCCAATAAAAAGAGAAGAGCAAGGAATAATAAAACATCATAGAAAAGCAACAAGTTTAGTAAATGTAAAAAATGAAGAAAATTTACCAACAACATCAAATAAAAGACACTCAGATATATTCAAAAAACCAAAACTAAAAATAATACCATTAGGAGGTTTACACGAGGTAGGAAAAAATATAACAGTATTTGAATATGAGGATGAGATAATAATAGTAGATTGTGGCTTATCATTTCCAGAAGACGATATGTTAGGAATAGATTTAGTAATACCAGACATTACTTATCTAGAAAGAAACAAAGAAAAAATAAAAGGAATGGTAATAACACATGGACATGAAGACCATATAGGAAGCATACCATATTTCTTAAAACAAATAAATGTACCAATATATGCTACAAAACTAACAATAGGCTTAATAAAAAATAAATTAGAAGAGCACAAATTATTAAGAAGCACAAAATTAATAGAAGTAACACCAGGACAAACAATAATATTAGGAGAAAAATTCAAAGTAGAATTTATAAGAAGTACACATAGTATTCCAGATTCTGTAATGCTAGCAATAACAACACCAGTAGGAACAGTTTTACACACAGGGGATTTTAAAGTAGATTATACTCCAATTGATGGAAAAATGATGGACTTTGGAAGAATTGCAGAATTAGGAAACAAAGGAATATTAGCATTAATGGCTGATAGTACAAATGCAGAAAGAAAAGGATTTACAATGTCAGAAAGCTCTGTAGGGGAAGTATTTGACAAATTATTTATACACTGCACAAAAAGAATAGTTGTAGCAACATTTGCATCAAATGTACACAGAGTTCAACAAATTGTAAACAGCGCTGTAAAATATAGAAGAAAAATTGCTGTATGTGGAAGAAGTATGATAAATATGATAACAACAGCAAGAGCATTAGGATATATAGATTGTCCAGAAGACTTATTTATAGATATTGATCAAATAAGCACATATAATGATGAACAATTAGTAATAATTACAACAGGAAGCCAAGGAGAACCAATGTCAGCATTAACAAGAATGGCAGCAGGTGACCACAGAAAAGTAAAAATAACACCAAATGATTTAGTAATAATATCAGCAAACCCAATACCGGGAAATGAAAAATTTGTATCTAAGGTAATTGATGACTTAATGCAAATAGGTGCAGAAGTTGTATATAGTGCATTAGCAGATGTTCACGTATCTGGACATGCATGCCAAGAAGAGCAAAAATTAATTTTAGCATTAGCTAAACCAAAATATTTTATACCAGTACATGGAGAATACAGACAATTAATAGCACATGGAGAAACAGCACATGACATGGGAATAGAAGCAAAAAACATCTTTTATATGTCAAATGGTAGAACACTAGAGTTAGATGAAGAAGATGCAAGATTAACAGGTAGTGTATCAAGCGGAAGAGTATTAGTAGATGGATTAGGCGTAGGAGATGTAGGAAATATTGTATTAAGAGATAGACAACATTTATCACAAGATGGATTAATAGTCATTGTATTAACTATGGATTCTAACACAGGAGAAGTCATTGCTGGCCCTGATGTTATTTCAAGAGGATTTGTATATGTTAGAGAATCCGAAAATCTAATGGATGATGTAAAATCAGTTGTAAGACATGAAATAAATAAATGTGAACAAAGAGGAATCCGTGATTGGTCAACTATAAAATCAACTGTTAGAGAAAATTTAAGAGATTATATTTTTATGAAAACTAAAAGAAATCCAATGATAATACCAATTATAATGGAAGTATAGTAATTCATAAATAATATATATTGAAAGGATGAAGTAAAAAATGGATTATAAAGAATTAGCAAATTTAATATTTCCAGAAGCCAGACCAATAAGTTATTACGAAGAAAAATACCCAGAAAGAGGGTTAGAAGAAGGAGCGATAGTAACAAGATTTGCACCAAGTCCAACAGGTGTAATGCATGTAGGGGGGCTATATCAAGGACTAATAGCAAAAAAATTAGCAGAACAAACCAAAGGAGTATTTTTCTTAAGAATAGAAGACACAGACCAAAAAAGAGAAGTAGAAAATGGAATAAAAGGAATAGTAGAATCATTAAAAGAATTTGGGATAGAACCAGATGAAGGTATGACATCAGAAACAGAAGAAATTGGAAAATATGGACCATACAAACAAAGTCTAAGAAAAGAAATATATCAATCATATGCAAAATATTTAATAGAACAAGGAAAAGCATATCCATGTTTTTGCACACAAGAAGAATTAAATCAAATAAGAGAAAAACAAGAAGCAGCAAAAATAAGACCAGGATATTATGGAATATGGGCAAAATGTAGAGGGCTAACAGTAGAAGAAATGGCTAAAAAAATAGAAGCAGGGGACGAGTATATAATACGTTTAAAATCACCAGGAAGAGAAGACAGAAAAATAAAACATAAAGACATAATAAAAGGAAATGTGGAATTTCCAGAAAATGACCAAGATGTAGTAATAATAAAAGGGGATGGATTACCAACATATCATTTTGCACATGCTGTTGATGATCATTTAATGCACACAACACATGTAATAAGAGGAGATGAATGGTTATCATCAGTACCATTACATTTACAACTATTCCAAGTACTAGGGTTCAGAGCACCTAAATATGCTCATATCGCACCAATAATGAAAAATGATGATGGAAATAAACGAAAATTAAGTAAAAGAAAAGATCCAGAAGCAGCGGTTAGCTATTATGCAGAAGAAGGTATACCTAAAGAAGCGGTAAAAGAATATTTACTAAATATTGCAAATTCTACATTCGAAAACTGGAGAAGAGCTAATCCAGAAAAACCAATAGAAGAATTTAATTTGCAATTAAATAAAATGAGTGTTAGTGGAGCATTATTTGACATGGTAAAACTTTTAGACGTATCAAAAATAGTAATATCAAAAATGTCAGCGAAAGAGGTTTACAATAACTCATTAGAATGGGCAAAAAAGCAAGATAATGAATTGGCAGAACTATTAGGAAACCAAAAAGATTATTCTATAAAAGTTTTCGGAATAGAAAGAGGAAACAAAAAGCCAAGAAAAGATATTTCAAAATGGTCAGATGTAAAAGAAAACATTTCATATATGTATAATGAATTATTTGAAAAAGATAAAAGCGAATATCAATATCAAGTAATAAATAATAAAGAAGAAATTGAAAAAATATTAGATTTATATATTACAAAATACTACAATCCACAAGATGATAAACAAACATGGTTTGATAAAATAAAAGAACTTGCTGGAGAAATGGGATATGCAAAAGAAGTAAAAGAATTTAAGGCAAATCCTAATGCGTATAAAGCACATGTTGGAGATGTAAGTACAGTGATAAGAGTAGCTTTAACAAAAAGAACAAATACACCTGATATGTACGAAATTATGCAAGTTTTAGGTAAAGATATAATAAAATCACGTTTTGACAATGCAAAAGAAAATTTAAAATAAAATTTAAGATTATAGTTTAAATTCATAAGACTTTTGGTTAGAAGAAGGGAATGAATTTATATGGAATATAAAGTTGGAGATATCGTAAGAACAAAAAAACAACATCCATGTGGAAGCAAATTATGGGAAGTCACACGAGTTGGCGTAGACTTTAAATTAAAATGCCAGGGATGTGGACATGTAGTAACTGTAGAAAGACAAAAAGCCTTAAAGATAATTACAAAAAAGGTAACAGATTGACAAAAAATTTCATAATATATACTAGTAGTATTTAATTAAATACTATCCAGGAGGTGACTTTTATGGAGCCACAAGAAAAAGTATGTTGTTATGATAATACAAGACATGGATGTGAATACAAAGAAGAAAATAAGAAAAATAATTGCTTAGGAATAGTAGCAACAATATTACTTGCAGCATTTACAACTGTAATAGGAATAATAATAGGGGCATCTTTAGCAGGAACATTTTTACAAGCTTTAGCAGCAATTATAGTATTAGCAGTTGTATTAGGTTTACTTTTAATATTAACAATCATATTATTAATTTGTAAAAAAAATAAAAAACATCATTGTTGTAGATAGATATAAAGCAAGTTCATAGAACTTTTTATAATATAATAAAAATAAAGATAGCAATACAAATAATTTTGTTGCTATCTTTATTTTTTACATTAGTACAAATCATTGTTGAAGTTTTTTGAGTCCATCCCCAAAAACACCATGCAAAAATTCCCAAACATCATCAGTATAGTTTTTTCTTTCAGAAGAAAAAGGCAAAGTAGTAATGTCAAGCATAGGATTCAAAAACTGTTGGATTTTTTTTACCTCATTATCTACCTTTGTAACAGCGATTTTGTCAGCTTTGTTAGCAAGAATTAAACAAGGCAACCCAGCACGAATTATATAATCATACATTAACTTATCATTAGCAGTAGGAGTATGCCTAATATCGACCAAAAAAATAACTAAAGTAATTTGTTCACGATGTTGCAAATAATATTCAATAAAATTCCCTACTTGCTCTTGTTCTTTTTTTGACATTTTACTATAGCCATAGCCAGGAAGGTCTACAAAGTAAAAAGAATTATCAATATTATAAAAATTGATTTGACGTGTTTTACCAGGCTCACTACTTGTTCTTGCAAGATTTTTTCTATTAATCATAGTATTTATAAAACTAGATTTTCCTACATTAGATTTACCTACTAAAACAATTTCCGGTAATCCATTTTTTGGATATTGTTTAGGACTAACAGCAGAAACTTCAAACTTAGGGTTTTTAATAATCATATAAAATTCATTCCTTTACTTCTAATTTTTAGGCATTATTTTATCTATTCCACCCATATAAGGTCTTAAAACTTCTGGAATAGTAATACTTCCATCTTCATTATAATTATTTTCAATAACAGCAATTAGACCTCTAGGAGTAGCAACAACAGTATTATTTAAAGTATGAACAAAATAATTACCATTTTCACCTTTAGCACGAATACCCAAACGTCTAGCTTGAGCATCACCCAAAGTAGAACAACTACAAACTTCAAAATATTTTTTTTGACGAGGACTCCAAGCTTCAATATCACAAGATTTAACTTTTAAATCTGCTAAATCACCTGAACAGCAATCAAGCTGTCTAACAGGAACATTAAAACTTCTAAACAAGTCAACACTTAATTTCCACATTTTATTATACCAATTCATAGAATCTTCTGGTTCACAAAGAACAATCATTTCTTGCTTCTCAAATTGATGAACACGGTATAAACCTCTTTCTTCTAATCCGTGTGAACCAATTTCCTTTCTAAAACAAGGAGAATAAGATGTCATTGTAATAGGTAAATCAGACTTTTTAATAATTTGATCTTTAAACTTACCAATCATAGAATGCTCAGAAGTACCAATTAAAAACAAATCTTCACCTTCAATTTTATACATCATAGCATCCATTTCCTCAAAGCTCATAACACCATTAACAACATCAGAACGAATCATAAAAGGAGGAATGCAATATGTAAAACCATTATTAATCATATAATCTCTAGCATAAGCAAGCATAGCCTCATGAAGCCTAGCAATATCTCCAATCAAATAATAAAATCCCATACCACTAGTTCTACCAGCACTTTCTTTATCCAACCCATTAAATTTAGCAATTATATCTGCATGATGAGGAATTTCATAATTTGGAACAACTGGCTCACCAAATCTTTGAACTTCAACATTTTCAGAATCATCTTTACCAATAGGAACACTAGCATCCATAATATTAGGAATCTTCATCATTCTATCTTTAATCTGTTCTGAATATTCAGCCTCTAATTTTTCATTTTTAACAAGTTCATCATTAACTTTTTGAACTTGTTCTTTAATCTTTTCAGCCTCATCTTTTTGACCGCTTTTCATAAGTCCACCAATTTGAGCACTCAAAGATTTTCTTTCTGATCTTAAGTTATCACCATTTAATTTAACTTCTCTATTTTTTTTATCTAAATCAATAACTTCATCAACTAAAATCAATTTTTGATCTTGAAACTTTTTCTTGATATTATCTTTTACA
>CAJKVD010000042.1 GCA_905203195.1 uncultured Clostridium sp.
ATGATGATAAAAAAGAATGGGCAAATGTAATGCTAAGTGATGGTACATACAAAGGTGATAGAGTTGCAGTAGGACAAACAGTGGCAGAAAGAGATTTAGGAAGTATGTATGTGTGGATACCAAGATATGCCTATAAAATAGCAGGAGAAAAAAATATAGAAGTAACATTTTTAAAAGGTAATACAAATGAAGGTTCAGATGGAGTAATATATACAGCAGATGAATCAACAGATACAAGTAAAACAGCAATAGTACATCCAGCATTTAATTTAGGAGGAACAGAATTAAATGGATTCTGGGTAGCAAAATTTGAAGCAAGTGGAACAAATAAAGATGGAAATGCAGTAGGAAATGCAAGTAGTTCATCATCAGAACAACAATATGCACCAGATAGTACAACAATAGCCAGAAGTTTACCAAATAAAATAAGTTGGAGACACATATCTATAGGTGAAAGTGAAAAACGTAGTATGGATATAGCAACAACTTCAAAATCAAGTTTTGGATTAACAAGTGGGGCAAATACTCATTTAATAAAAAATAGTGAATGGGGAGCAGTAGCATATTTGTGTTATAGTGAATGTGGAAGTGCTCCAATGACAAATGGGGCAGGAACTTGGTTAAGTGACCATTACTATGATTTATATACAGGCCAAGGACCTAAATCATCAGGTGATGAAGGAAATTACAGTTATGATGCATCACATAATTACAGTACATCAAATGGAGTACTTTCAAGTACAACAAGAAATGTAACAGGTGTATATGATATGGCAGGAGGAGCTTGGGAAAGAGTAGCAGGATATTTAGATAATTCTAATAGTTATTTAGATGCTTATGGAGTAAGTGAAGATGGAACTATAAAATATTTTCAAAATGGAAAATTGAATTCAAGATATGCAAGTTTATGGGATTCATATGAAGTAAGTGAAGAAGAAAAAAATAATAAAATAACATTAAGTGATGGAACAGTAGAAACAGGATTATGGGATGGATCAAAAACGGCATTAAAATATCAAGAAGCACGTTATAAATTAACAAAATATAATTATGACCACATGGCAAATCATAAAGGAATAGGAATAAATGAAGTATCATCAACATTTGCATTTTATGCTCCATCAGGAACAAATGGAAGTTGGAACTGGTTTGCATCAGCAGCGAATGCAGTATCAGGTAGTGCTGGATACGGGTACGCGTGGGATGGAGACCTAACTTTTATAGGCCATCTGGCTTGTCCTTTCGTCGAACGTGGGGGCGATTGCAACGCCGGCAGTGGTGCTGGTGTGTTATCTTCTAACATCACTGGCGGCTACCCTTACTACTACGGCGGGTTCCGTGCGGCTTTGGTCGTGTAGCATTTATTGATAAAAGAACCTTTTCCTTTAGTAACTTTACGCAAAGCAGAATATAAGCTTTCTATTGCATTTGTAGTGTAAATGGCTTTTCTTATTGCATTAGGATACTCGAATATTTAATTAATCGCTTATAAAAGGAAGATATGTTAGATACAGAAATGTAAAAAGAAAATTTTAAACTAAAAAGTATTTATATGATATTAAGCAAATTAACTTATTAAAATGAATAATTTAAAAAAATTAAATATACTTATTTAAATGATATTAAGGAGATAAGATTTAAAACTTATCTCCTATTTGACGTGTGAATTACTTGAAGTGTAACTTTGCTTTTTAAAAAGTAAAAAAATCTTAAAAAATACTGTACTTTTTTCAAATTTATGATAAAATGGGTGTGAGAAAAAAGATGTACAAAATAGAATTTGTTTTGTACATAATTTGTAAATATTTTAAGGAGAGTGGAAAAATTGTCAGAACCAAAATACAAAAGGGTATTACTAAAATTGAGTGGAGAAGTATTAGCAGGAGAACAAAAGACAGGTGTTAATGCAGAAATAGTAGGAAAAATATGTGATAAAATAAAAGAAGTAGTAGAAATGGGAGTACAAGTTGCTATAGTAGTTGGTGGCGGAAATTTCTGGAGAGGTAGAAATGGTCATCAAATGGAAAGAACAACTGCTGATTATATGGGGATGTTGGCAACAGCTATGAATGGCTTGGCTTTACAAGATGCTCTTGAGGCCAGAGGAGTGTATTCTAGAGTACAAACAGCAATAGAAATGAGAGAAATTGCAGAACCATTTATACAAAGAAAAGCAGAGAAACACTTAAATAGAGGAAGAGTAGTTATATTTGCTTGTGGAACAGGTCATCCTTATTTTACAACAGATACAGCAGCAGTTTTAAGAGCAACAGAAATAAAAGCAGATATAATATTACTTGGAAAAAATATAGATGCTGTGTATTCTGCAGATCCAAAAATAGTACCAGATGCTAAAAGATATGAAAAAATATCTTATATGGAAGTTTTGGAAAAAGACTTAAAAGTAATGGACTCAACAGCTACTGCTATGTGTAGAGATAACAATATGCCATTATTGGTATTTGGAATATCAGACCCAGAAAATATAGTAAGAGCAGTTATGGGAGATAAAATAGGAACTATAGTTGCTAATTAGAAAAATATTTTAAATTTAGGAAAGGAATGTGAATAAAAATGGATTATTCAAATATGAAAGAAAAAATGGAAAAAACAATAAGTGTTTTTTCAGAAAAATTATCAGAGGTTAGAGCAGGTAGAGCAAATCCTGCAATATTAAATAAAGTAAAAATTGATTATTATGGTACACCAACACCTATTAATCAAGTGGCAGGGGTTTCTGTGCCTGAAGCTAGATTGATTGTTATCCAACCATGGGATATTAGTGTGTTAAAAGAAATTGAAAAAGCAATTTTGACATCAGATATAGGCATTAACCCTAATAATGATGGAAAAGTAATTCGTTTGGCTTTTCCAGAGTTAAATGAAGAGAGAAGAAAAGAATTAGTAAAAGAAATTAAAAAAATGGCTGAAGAGGCAAAAGTGGCAGTTCGCGCTAGCAGACGTGATGGTATAGAAAATGCAAAGACTGAACAAAAAGAGGGAAATATTACAGAAGATGAACTAAAACAGGCAGAAGTTGAAATCCAGAAGATAACAGATGCTAAAGTTGAGGAAATAGATAAAATTTTAGCTGATAAAGAAAAAGAAATCATGACAATATAAGAAATATGTTAAGATATAAAAAATATGTTAAATAATATTAAATTGTTATAAATATAATAAAATATATAAGGCTAGAAAATAAGGGAATGAAATCAATGGATTTTAAAGAAGAATTGCAATCATATCAAAAAATAGTAAATAATGAACTAAAAAAATATTTAAAAAAAGACAATGGTCTAGAAGAAATTTTGCATAAATCAATGGAATATAGTTTGATGGCAGGTGGAAAAAGGTTAAGGCCAATATTAGTATTGGCTACATATTCATTATTAAATAGTACAGCATATGAAAAATGTTTTCCATATGCTGTTGCAATAGAAATGGTACATAATTTTTCACTTATACATGATGATTTGCCAGGTATAGATAATGATGATTTTAGACATGGCAAATTAACTAATCATAAAAAATTTAATGAGGCAACAGCAATATTGGCAGGTGATGCATTATTAAATAATGCATATATTGTTATTAGTGAAGATATAAAAAAAGAAATAGAAAACCTGGAAGAATTGCAAGCAAAATTACAAATATTTAATGAATTTTCTCTAGCTATTGACAAAATGATAGCAGGAGAATATGTTGACACAGAGTTTGAAGGTAAAAAAATATCAATAGAAGATTTAGAATATATACATGAAAATAAAACAGGTGCTTTATTAACATTAAGTGTTAGAATGGGTGCTATATTAGCAGGTGCAACGGCAGAAGATTTGGAAAATTTAACAAAATATTCCAAAAAAATAGGTTTAGCATTTCAAGTAAAAGATGATATTTTATCAGAAGAGGGAAACGAAAAAGATTTAGGTAAACCTGTTGGAAATGATAAAGAAAGAGGAAAATGTACTTATGTATCTAAATATGGATTAGGTGGAGCAAAAGATATTTTAAATGACTTAATACAAGAAGCGATAAAATGTTTAGAAGAATATGGTGAAAAAGCTAAGTTTTTAAAAGATTTGGCAAAATACGTAGGTAATAGAAATAAATAAGGCTACAATAATTCTTTTAAATATAGAAAAGGAATAGGACCTTTTTAACCTAAATAAAATATACAAGGAATTAAATATGAATTTAGAAAAAGAAAATTTACCCAAACATATTGCTATAATAATGGATGGAAATAGAAGATGGGCAAAAGCAAAAGGAAAGCCAGCAGGTTTTGGGCATAAAGAAGGAGCAAAAGTTTTAGAGAGAATTGTTAGATATGCAAATAAAATTGGAATAGAAAATATTACGGTATATGCATTTTCTACAGAAAATTGGAAAAGAGCAAAAGATGAGGTATCCACATTAATGGCACTTTTTCAAAGCTATTTAGATGATTATAGCAAAAGAGCAGATTCAGAAAATATAAAAGTAAAAATTATAGGAAGCAGAAAGGGGCTTTCAGAAAAAATGATTTCTAGTATTGAAAAATGTATGGAAAGAACTAAAAACAATACTGGAATTATATTTAATATTGCATTAAATTATGGTGGAAGAGAAGAAATATTGCATGCAACACGAAAGATTGCTGAACAGGTAAAAAACAATGGGTTGAACCCTGAAGATATAAAAGAAGAAGATATAGAAAGATTTTTGTATACATATGGTCAACCAGATCCAGATTTATTAATTAGAACTAGCGGTGAAATGCGTTTAAGTAATTTTTTACCTTGGCAATTATCATATTCAGAATTTTTATTTATAAACAAAAATTGGCCAGATTTTACAGAGGAAGACTTAAATCAGGCAATTGAAGAATATCAAAAAAGAACTAGAAAATTTGGAGCTAATTAGTAGCATAAATATAGAAAATAAATAAAAGGAGAACTAAAATATGGATGTAAAGAGAATCACATCAGGATTATTGGGATTTCCATTAGTCGTAATAATTTTTTTAATAGGAAATAAATATATAGTAGATGTTTTATTAGCTATCGTAGCTGGACTTGGAATATATGAGTATTTTAAGGCTATTTCAAAAGTATGCAAACCTGTAAGATGGGTTGGGTATTTGAGTTGTTTAAGTATTGCACTTATACATTTAATACCACAATCTAAATTAAATATAGTGGTAACATTATCTGTTCCAACAATTTTATTGATTTTATTTTTAAATGTAATTGTAACAGATATGAGAATAAATTTTAAGGATATTGCTTATACTTTTATAGGAATATTTTATGTGGTGTTTTTTATGATGTTTATAGCTTTTATAAATGGAATGCCAAATGGAAATATTAATGTGTGGTATGCTATTTCTGCTGCATGGGGAACAGATATATTTGCGTATTTTATAGGAAAACATTTTGGAAAACACAAATTCAGTAAAGTTAGTCCTAAAAAATCAATAGAGGGATGTATAGCAGGAACGATAGGGGCAGTTGTAATAATGCTTATTTATACATATTTTGCAAACACATATTGGGGTGTAAGTTATAGTTATGGCTATATAGCATTAATAGGAATTATATTAAGTTTAATAGGTCAAATAGGAGATTTTTCTGCATCAAGTATAAAAAGATATGTAGATATAAAGGATTTTAGTAATTTAATACCAGGACATGGTGGAATGTTAGATAGAATTGATAGTTTGTTATTTTTAGCACCTTTTGCATACCTACTTTTTACCTTATTATAGGAGGTTATTGAATGTTTACAATAATATTGTCAGCACTTAAAATTGTGTTTTTATTAGGCTTTCTTATACTTATACATGAGGCTGGTCACATGTTGGTTGCTAAATTGTGTAAAGTAAAAGTAAACGAGTTTGCCATAGGATTTGGACCAGCAATTTGGCAACATCAAGGCAAAGAAACTAAATATGCACTAAGAGCAATACCACTTGGTGGTTATTGTAATATGGAAGGTGAAGAAGAAAGATCTGAAGAAAAAGGGTCTTTTTCTAAAGCCAGTATACCTAGAAAAATAGCAATAGTTGCAGCTGGAGCTACAGTAAATATACTATTTGGATTAATAGTATATTTTATTCTTATGTCATGTACTGGAAATTATGTAACAAATATTGTTGATTCAACAATAGAAGGATATTCTGCTGAACAAATAGGTTTACAAAAAGGTGATAAAATATTAAAAATTGATAATAAAAAAATAAGTAATAAATATGATTTAAATAAGGCTTTAGATAACAATAATGGCCAAGAGATTGCTGTTTTGATTGAAAGAGATGGAGATCAAAAGGAATATACAGTAAAACCAACAGAAATAAAAAATAAATACACTGGAATGTATTTAGATGAAAAATGTAAAGTTGTAACAATAGATAAAAATAGTCCTGCTGAAAAACAGGGAATTCAAGCAAATGATAAAATTATAAAAATCAATAATGAAGAAATAAATGGGAATGTAAAAAAAGCTGTAAATATAATACAGGAAAAAGATCAAAGAACAATAATATTGACTATTCAAAGAGGAAAAGAAAATAAAAATATAGAACTAACACCAGATTATGTGTCAACATATTATTTAGGAGTGTCATTAAGACCAGCAGAAAATACAGTTAAAAATCATTTAA
>CAJKVD010000043.1 GCA_905203195.1 uncultured Clostridium sp.
ACGCTCTTCCGATCTATTGTAATGAATTCCAATTTAGAAACAATATATGAAGATTACCAAAGACATTTTTCTGATACAAAAAATACAGTATGTAATGTATTAGAAAATTTAATAAAAAAATATCCAGAAAATTCTTTTACAATAGCATTAACAGGATCTGGAGCAATGTCAGCCAGCAAATTTTTAGGAGTAGAATTTATCCAAGAAGTTGTATCATGTAAAAGAGTTGTAGAAAAATACATACCAGAAACTGATGTTGTTATAGAACTAGGTGGAGAAGATGCCAAAATTATATATTTTGACCAATCAATTGAACAACGTATGAACGGAACTTGTGCAGGTGGTACAGGTGCATTTTTAGACCAAATGGCATCTTTATTACATACAGATACAGCAGGTCTAAATGAACTTGCAAAAGGATATAAAACAATTTACCCTATTGCATCTCGTTGCGGAGTTTTTGCTAAAACTGATGTACAACCTCTTATAAATGAAGGTGCAGCTAAAGAAGATATAGCAGCTTCTATTTTCCAAGCAGTTGTTAATCAAACAATAAGCGGTTTAGCTTGTGGTAGACCAATAAGAGGAAATGTAGCATTTTTAGGAGGACCTTTAAATTATTTATCTGAATTAAGAAAACGTTTTATAGAAACACTACATTTAACACCTGAACATATAATTGTACCAGAAGATGCACATCTTTTAGTTGCAAAAGGTGCAGCTATAGATTCCTTAGAAACTGAACCTATTACAACAGAAGAATTAAAACAAAAAATAAATAATTTAAGAATTTCAAAAGATAACACAACTCAACCTATAGAGCCTCTTTTCAAAAACAAAGAAGAATATAAACAATTTAAAGAAAGACATGATAAAGCTAAAATAGGAAGAAAAGATTTAAAAACATATGAAGGAGATTGTTTTTTAGGAATTGATGCAGGTTCTACTACAACTAAGTTGGCATTAATTGATAGAGAAGGAAATTTGCTATATTCATTATATGGAAGCAACGAGGGAAATCCTTTAAAAAGTGTTATGAAAATGCTAAAAGAACTATATTCAAATTTGCCAGAAAAGGCTATTTTAAGATATAGTGGAGTAACAGGTTATGGAGAAAAATTAATTCAAACAGCATTAAATGTGGACTTAAATGAAATAGAAACAATTGCACATTATACTGCTGCAAAACAATTTGAACCAGATGTAACTGCTATAATTGATATTGGTGGGCAAGATATGAAATACATAAAAATGAAAAATGGTGCAATTGATAATATAATGTTAAATGAGGCTTGTTCTTCAGGTTGTGGTTCTTTTATAGAAACATTTGCTAAAAGCTTAAAACTAGACATAAGTGAATTTGTAAAAGAAGCAATTGAAGCAAAACGTCCTGTAGATTTAGGCTCAAGATGTACTGTATTTATGAATTCAAAAATAAAACAAGCTCAAAAAGAGGGATATACAGTAGGTGATATTTCTAGTGGTTTATCATATTCAGTTATAAAAAATGCTATTCAAAAAGTTATGAAAGTACGTGATACATCAACATTAGGTGACCATATAGTTGTACAAGGTGGAACTTTTTATAATGATGCAGTACTTAGAGCTTTTGAAAAAATAGTAGGTAAAAATGTTGTACGCCCAGATATTTCTGGTTTAATGGGAGCATATGGAATGGCTTTATTATCAAAAGAACAATATGAAGCAAATTTTGATATGGAATATCATTCACATATTTTGAAAACAGATGAAATAGATAATTTAGAAATTAAAGTAACTTATGCAAGATGCAATAATTGTGAAAATCATTGTAAATTAACAATAAATAAATTCAGTAATGGTGCAGTACACGTATCTGGAAACCGTTGTGAAAAAGGTGCTGGAATATCTTCAAAAAATAAAAATTTACCAAATTTGGTTCAATATAAATATAAAAGAATTTTTGATTATACACCATTAGAAGAAAAAGATGCGCCTAGAGGAACTATAGGAATCCCTAGAGTTTTAAATATGTATGAAGATTATCCTTTCTGGTTTACTTTTTTAACAAATCTTGGTTTTAGAGTAATAATATCAGAAAAGAGTACAAGAAAAACATATGAAAAAGGTATGGAATCAATGCCATCAGAATCTGTATGTTATCCTGCCAAATTATCACATGGACATATAGAAAGTTTATTAGAGAAAGGTATAAAGACAATCTTTTATCCATGTATGCCATATTCAAGAAAAGAATATGAAAAAGCAGATAACCATTATAATTGTCCTATTGTAATATCATATTCTGAAGTATTAAAAAATAATGTAGAAGGTCTAAAATCAAAAGATGTAAAATTTATTAATCCATTTTTACCTTTTGACAAAAAGAATTTAGTTAAAAAAATATTGGAATTACCTGAATTTGAGGAATATAATTTTAACAAAAAAGAATTGTTAGAAGCTGCAGAAAAAGCAGAACAAGAGTATCAAAAATGCAAACAAGATATTCGTAATAAAGGTGCAGAAACTGTAAAATATATAGAAGAAAATAATCTAAGAGGAATTGTTTTAGCTGGTAGACCATATCATGTAGACCCTGAAATAAATCATGGAATAGATACATTAATAACATCTTTAGGTTTATGTGTATTAACAGAAGATAGTGTATCAGATAAAACTGAAGTAATACGTCCTATAAGGGTTGTTGACCAGTGGGTATTTCATGCAAGATTATATGCAGCAGCAGACTTTGTAGGAAAACATGATAATTTAGAACTTGTTCAATTAAATTCTTTTGGATGTGGAGTAGATGCTGTAACAACAGATCAAGTAGAAGAAATTTTATCAAGTTATGACAAGATGTATACATTAATAAAAATAGATGAAGTAAATAACCTAGGGGCTGTGCGTATTCGTATTCGTTCTTTATTAGCTAGTATGAATAAGCGTATACAGAAAAAAGAAGAACAACAAAATTTTGGAGATTATGAATTAAAGAAAAATATATTTACAAAAGAAATGCGTAAAGATTATACAATTTTAATTCCACAAATGGCACCTATTCATTTTGAATTATTAGAAACAGCTGTTGCATCTTGTGGTTATAAAGTAAAATTGTTAAGAGAATGTACAAATCATACAGTAGAAACAGGACTAAAATATGTTAATAATGATGCATGTTATCCATCTATTTTAACAACAGGACAAATGATAGAAGCTTTACAATCAGGTGAATATGATTTGAATAAAACGGCTTTAATAATGTCGCAAACAGGTGGTGGATGTAGAGCTACAAATTATATAGGATTTATTCGTAAGGCTTTAAAAGATGCTGGATTTGGAAATATACCAGTAATTTCATTTAATATAGTTGGTATGGAAAAAATGCCAGGATTTAAATTAACACCTGAACTATTAGAAAAGCTTATCAAATGTGTACTTTATGGAGATTTACTACAAAAAATGCTAACTAGAAATAGAGCTTATGAAGTAAATAAAGGAGAAACCAAAAAATTATTTGATACATGGATGGAAAAATGCAAGAAATTAATAGTAAAATGTACAAACAAAGAATTCAAACAAAGTATTTATGATATAGTAAATGATTTCGAAAAAATCGAATTAGACATGAGAACACCAAAGCCAAGAATTGGAATAGTTGGAGAGGTATTAATAAAATATCATCCATTTGGAAATAATTATGTGGCTGACCTTTTAGAAAAAGAAGGAGCAGAAGTAATACTACCAGAATTCATGGGATTCGTAAAATTTATGGCAACACATAAAATAACATTTAATACATTATTAAATACAAATAAAACATCAGCAAAAATTAGTAAAATAGCTATAAATTTAATAGACTTATTAGAAAAAGATGTAAAAACAGCATTATCAAATTCTAAAAAAGGATATATGATGCCATGTGATATTTGGCACTTAGAAGAACAAGTAAAAGATGTATTATCAATAGGAAATCAAACAGGTGAAGGCTGGTTCTTAACAGCTGAAATGATAGAATATATTGAAAATGATATTCCTAATATTGTATGTGTACAACCATTTGCATGTTTACCAAACCATGTTGTAGGAAAAGGAGTAATAAAAACAATACGTGAAAAATACCCAGACGCAAACATTTCTCCTGTTGATTACGATCCAGGTGCAAGTGAGGTAAACCAAGCAAATCGTATAAAATTATTAATGACTGTTGCCAAAGATAATCTAAAGAAAAAAGAATCAGAAAAACATGCTATAGATTCAGAAAATATTGACTCAGTTCAAGTAATTCAGAAACAGAGCTAGTTACTTGGGGACGGAGCAAAAATCATTAAAACTTTAATGATTTTTGCTCCGTCCCCAAGTCACCCTCCGTCCCCAAGTCATTGCTCCGGCCCCAAATCAAAAAAACTCCTTTGCCTGTTTATATCCTAAATAATATAAATTCTCCAATTTGCTAATATCCAAAAGACCTGTCTTTTCAGTTTTTATTTTTAAAATTTTATAAGTACCTTGCATCTCATAATTAGAAAGTTCTCTACACAATAAATCAATAGAACGACCTGCAACTTCTATAAGATTGTCACAACAATTATCTTTCTTATCAGATTCAAAAATAACATTAACAATATTTTTTGCCCCTAATAATTCTAATTCCTTCCAAGGAACATTTTCCCTAATTCCTCCATCTATCAATTCCATATCTCTATATTCACAAGGTGAAAAAACAACTGGATAACTACAACTTGCTCTCACCGCTTTACCTATAGAAATATCATCCACAAATTTTATTTTATCTGAATATTCCACTCTTTTTGAACACGAAGTAAAACATATTACTTCACCTGTATTCATATTTACACTTGGTATTACTAATGGTTTTTTTATATCAGATATATTATAAACTCCTTTTTTATTAGATTCTTTATTTATTAACTTCTCTATCTCTTTTCCTGAATTTAAACCATCTATAATTATTTTTCTTTCAATAATTAATCCATAAATTAATTTCAAAATATTTTTTAAATTCGCATATTTTATTTTTTTACAATATTTTTTAAATATATAATAAATTTCATCTGCTGAAAATCCTGCCGCATATAAACTCGATACTATACTTCCTGAAGATGTCCCTCCTATATATTCTATCTCAATATTCTCCTCTTCTAATACTTTTAAAACTCCTATATGTGCTACTCCTTTTATTCCTCCACCAGCCAAACATAAACTTATTTTTTTATTATCCATCCTCAAACTCCTTAAAAAATTTTTCTCTTATTTAAAAACTTTTTATTTTTTTATATAATATGAAAAAAACCTAAAAATAGAAACTAATCTATTTCTAGGTTTTTAATTTTTCTTATTTTTTGTCTCCGTCCCCAAAAACATTACTTGCCTATGACATTAAATGACATAACAAAATCTGTTCCTTCATTTAATTGCATATAAAATTTTTCTCCTATATTTGTTGTATCCTTTCCTGTCATATCTTCCATTGTAACATCTTGAATAGATATACCTGAATCTTCAGAGTAGTCACCATATTCAAACTTATAATGTGATGGAAAATGGTATTTCATATAATCTTCAAATTTATCAACATCATTTTCGAAATATGTTTTTCTAAATGATTCATCCAAATATTTAAACATCGAACTATAATCTCTTGCATTCATCATTTGCCTAACTTTATCTATATTCATCATTACCTTGTATTGAGTATTCGATGAATTATATCTTTCTTTAAATTTATCTGTATCTAAAGTATATGTATCCAGCATAACAGTACAATCCATAACAGCTTTTTCATTAAATATATATAAGTTTTCATATTGATCTTTACAAACATATTGTTTAGATCCTTGATTATCATTAACAAGATATTGCGTAAAAGTCAAACTAGAAATTTCCTTAATATTATTTTCTATATATTTAGAAAAAGTATCATAATCTCCAAATCTTTTTTCTCTATAATCTTTATCTAATAATTCATATCCTTCTTTTCTATTATATAAAACTGCATTTTTATATTTTACTAATAAATCATCTACAATCTGTATATCATCAATATTTTTATATTGATATTGATTATATACATTTTTTTCTATTTCTTCTGTTGATACTTTTAAATTATTTTGTAATATTTTATCACTATCTAATTCTACAGGTATTATTCCAAATAAACCATTTTTTCTATCCAATCTCCCTACAATTACTTCCTGGTCATCTATTACTTTATTTTGCTTTATCAACTCTATTTTTAAATAAAATATCGTATTATTTTCATCCTCATCATTATAATACATCTTCTTAATATCAAAATCATCTGCATTCTTATATTTACTTAATATATTACTTATTTCTCTATCAGTTACATTATTAAATTTTACATATTTATCATCTAAAAGTTTATATACTATGCCATATAAAGCCTTCTTATCCTCCTCTGTATATTTTACTTCTCCTTCTACTTTAGAATAATATGAGTCGGCATTATACTCATTAACATACTCAAAATATCTTTTAGAAACATCCTTTACAACG
>CAJKVD010000044.1 GCA_905203195.1 uncultured Clostridium sp.
TTTATTAGTAGGAGGAAAAATAATGGAAGTTTTAAAAATTTCGTCAAAATCAAATCCAAATTCAGTTGCGGGTGCAATTGCAGGATTAGTAAAAGAATCAAACAGAGCAGAAATGCAAGCAATAGGAGCAGGAGCTTTAAATCAAGCTGTAAAAGCAGTAGCTATAGCAAGAGGCTTTGTAGCACCATCAGGAGTAGACCTAGTTTGTATTCCAGCATTTGCCGAAGTTGAAGTAGAAGGAGAGGATAGAACAGGTATTAAATTGATTGTTGAATCAAGAGCATAGATGTAAAAAAGAAGGAGTTTTCTATTTTAGAAAACCTTCTTTTTTTATATATAAAAAGTGTTACTAAATAAAAAAGTCGAAATATAATATAATATGGAGGAATAAAATTTGATATGAAATTAAATGAGTTAGAAATAAATAAAACAGGTAAAATATTAAAAATAAATTGCCCAAAGGACATAAAACGAAGGTTATTAGACTTAGGCATGATAAAAGGAACAAAAATAACACCTGTATTAATAAGTCCATCAGGAGATCCAAAAGCATTTGATATTAGAGGTACATTAATAGCAATAAGAGAAGAAGATACAAAATTAATTGATATTTTAGGCTAAAAAATTGTAATGATAAATGTTAATGTTTGCTTTGACTAAGTTAGTAATTGTAACCAAAAAAAACCTTTTTCATAAAATGATAATAATAAAACTTTTATGAAGGAGGTTTTTCATGAAAGAAAATTATACAGTAGCACTTGCAGGAAATCCAAATGTCGGAAAATCAACAATTTTTAACAATTTAACAGGAATGCATCAACATACTGGAAATTGGCCAGGTAAAACAGTAGAAAATGCAACAGGAAAAGCAGTGATTTTTGGAAGAGAATTTTTATTTGTAGATATACCAGGTACATATTCTTTAATGTCACGTTCAGAAGAGGAAAAAATAGCAAGAGATTACATATGTTCAGGAAAAGCTGACGTTACGGTTGTAGTTGTTGATAGTACATGTTTAGAAAGAAATTTAAATTTAGTATATCAAATTATGGAAATAACAGATAACATAATTGTTTGTGTTAATTTATTAGATGAAGCAAAAAAGAAAAAAATAAAAATTGATTTTAAAAAATTATCTGAAATTTTGGGTATACCTGTTGTTGGAACAACAGCAAAAAAGAAAAAAACATTAGAGCATTTAAAAAATGTGATTTATGATGTGTCTATAGGAAAAATAAAATGTACTCCCCAAAATATAGAATATACTGAAAATATAAATGAAGAAGGCAAAGTCGAACAGGTTTTAAATAGAGCTGAGCAGGTATGCAAAGAAGTGTGTACGTTTCAAGATAAAAATTATAGTAATAGAGATAGAAAAGTAGATAAAATCCTTACTTCTAAAAAATTTGGAATTCCGATAATGATGTTATTTTTAGCATTAATATTTTGGATAACTATTATAGGAGCAAATTATCCATCAAAAATATTATTTAAATTTTTTGGATGGATACAGGAAAAACTAATAAATTTTGCTATTGTAGTACATGTGCCAGAATGGCTTTCAAATATGTTAATATTAGGTGTTTATCAAACATTAACATGGGTAGTATCTGTAATGTTACCACCTATGGCAATATTTTTTCCACTTTTTACATTTTTAGAAGATTTAGGATATTTGCCAAGAATAGCTTTTAATATGGATAAATTTTTTAAAAAGGCATGTTGCACTGGAAAGCAAATGATAACTATGTGTATGGGGTTTGGATGTAATGCTTGTGGTGTAACAGGATGTAGAATAATAGATTCACCAAGAGAAAGGTTAATAGCAATATTAACTAATAACTTAGTTCCTTGTAATGGAAGATTTCCTTTTTTAATATCAATAGCTACAATATTTGTGGCTGGAAGTTATGGAAAGTTTTCTAGCATATTAGCTACATTATGTGTAATAGGTGTTATAATTTTTGGAATATTTTTAACATTAATAATATCCAAAATACTTTCCAAAACAATTTTAAAAGGAATGCCATCATCATTTGTTTTGGAATTACCACCATATAGGAAACCACAAATAGGAAAAATTTTGATAAGATCTTTATTTGATAGAACATTATATGTATTAAAAAGAGCGATAAAAGTGGCAGCACCTGCAGGACTTGTAATTTGGTTAATGGCAAATGTTAATATAAATGGAGATACAATATTACAAATAGTTGCGAATTTCTTTGATCCTTTTGCAAGATTGATTGGTTTAGATGGATATATTTTAACAGGATTTGTGTTGGGTATTCCTGCAAATGAAATAGTATTGCCAATAATTTTAATGTGTTACTTAAAAGCAAAAACATTAACTAATATGGAAGATACTTTTGCTGTAGGTGAAATTTTAAAACAAAATGGATGGAATATATTAACTGCTATAAATGTTATGATTTTTACTGTTTTGCACTTTCCATGTACAACAACTTTGTTAACAATAAAGAAAGAAACAGGTAAATGGAAATGGGTTGGTTTGGCGTTTTTAATACGACAATTTGCGGAATTTTGGTTTGTTTTGTAACAAATTGTATTTACGTAATGTGTTTGTAATTAAGTTGTAACAAATTTGTAACAACAGGCAAAATCTTAGAAACAAGCAAAGTGTAAAATTTAAAAAAAGCTAGAGCCATAATCTGTTGCTTTTGCAACAGATTATGGCTCTTTTTCGTGTATAATAGAGATATCGAATTTAGAAATAAATTGAATTGATATATAGTGAATGGAAAGGAGATTACACGAAATGAAGATTATTAAAAGGGATGGAACAATAGTTGAATATGATCCAGAAAAAATAAGAGTGGCAATTGGAAAAGCTAATAAAGAGGTAGCTAAAAAAGAAAGAGCAACAGATGAGGATATAGATAATATTATTGCATATATTGAAGATTTAAAAAAAGCTAGAATATTAGTTGAAGATATTCAAGATATAATAGAAAAAAAATTAATGGAAATAGGAAGATATCAGTTAGCTAAACAATATATTACATATAGATATACAAGAGCATTAGTTAGAAAAGCTAATACAACAGATCAATCTATAAAAGAATTGATAGATGGAGAAAGTGAATATTGGAATACAGAAAACTCAAATAAAAATGCAAAAGTTGTAACAACTCAAAGAGATTATTTGGCTGGAATTACAAGTACAGATATAACAAGAAGATTTTTACTACCAGAAGATATAGTAAAAGCACATGACGAAGGAATTATACATTTTCATGATGCAGATTATTTTGCACAAAATGCATTACACAATTGCGATTTGGTAAATTTGGAAGATATGTTACAAAATGGTACAAGTATAAATGGTGTAATGATAGAAAAACCACATAGATTTTTAACAGCAATGACTATTGCAACACAAATTATAACAGCAGTAAATTCAAGTCAATATGGTGGTGTAACTGTTACTATGACACATTTGGCACCATTTGTAAGAGAAAGCTATAAGAGATTTTTAAAGAAATATGAAGATAGAAATTTCTCAAAAGAAGATTGCGAAAAATATGCAAAAGAAGATTTGAAAAAAGAAGTAAAAGATGGTGTACAAACATTTCAATATCAAATTAATTCTATGACAACAACAAATGGACAAGCTCCTTTCTTAAGTGTTTGCTTATATTTAGGTGAAACAGAAGAGTATAAAGAAGAATTGGCAATGATTATAGAAGAGGTTTTGAAACAAAGAATTTTAGGAATGAAAAATGAAAAAGGTGTATTTATAACACCAGCCTTTCCAAAGTTGCTATATGTATTGGAAGAGGATAATATACATGAAGACAGTAAATACTGGTATTTAACAGAATTGGCTGCAAAATGTACTGCAAAAAGAATGGTGCCAGATTATATTTCAGAAAAGAAAATGTTAGAACTAAAGATAGATAAAAATGGAGAAGGACATTGTTATCCATGTATGGGATGTAGATCATTCTTAACTCCTTATGTTGATCCAAAAACTAATAAACCTAAATATTATGGAAGATTTAATCAAGGTGTTGTAACAATAAATTTAGTAGATGCAGCATTATCATCTGGAAAAGACATGAAAAAATTCTGGAAAATTTTTGATGAAAGACTTGAATTATGCCATAAAGCTTTAAAAATAAGACATGAGAGGTTAAGTAAGGCAACAAGTGATGTAGCACCAATACTATGGCAACATGGAGCATTAGCAAGATTGAAAAAAGGTGAAAGCATACATCCATTATTACATGGTGGATATTCTACATTGTCTTTAGGTTATGCCGGATTATATGAGTGTGTTAAATATATGACAGGTCATAGCCATACAGATAATGGTGATGGAAAAGAATTTGCACTAGAGGTTATGCAAAAATTAAATGATAAATGCAAAGAATGGAAAGAACAAGAAGATATAGATTATAGTGTTTATGGAACACCAATTGAGTCAACAACATATAAATTTGCAAAATGTTTAAGAAAAAGATTTGGAAAAATTAAAGGAATTACAGATAGAGATTATATTACAAATTCTTATCATGTGCCAGTATTTGAAGAGATAGATGCTTTTTCTAAATTAAAATTGGAAAGTGAATTCCAACAATTGAGTCCAGGTGGAGCAATTTCTTATGTAGAAACTCCTAATTTACAAGATAACTTGGAAGTTGTTTTACAAATTATTAAATTTATTTATAATAATATTATGTATGCAGAATTGAATACAAAATCAGATTATTGCCAAAAATGTGGATATGATGGGGAAATATTGATTGATGATAATCTTGAGTGGTATTGTCCAAATTGTGGTAATAGAGATCATGATACTTTGAATGTGGCTAGAAGAACATGTGGATATATTGGAAGTAATTTCTGGAATAAGGGACGTACACAAGAGATTAAAGAGAGAGTGTTACATATTGATAATAAAGATGATGAATAATGTCCACAGATATAAAAAATGAAGGAAGAGATTGAAAATGAGATATAATAAAATTAGAAAAATGGATATATCAGATGGACCAGGGGTTAGAGTGTCTATATTTATGCAGGGTTGTACATTTAATTGTAAAAATTGTTTTAATCCGGAAACACATGATTTTAATGGTGGTAAAGAATTTACAGATGGCACAATAGATAGAGTATTAGAATTATGTGAAAATGAGAATGTAGAGGGGCTTTCTATTTTAGGTGGTGAGCCAATGAATCCTAAAAATATTGAGGGAACAACTAGACTTGCAAAGGCTTTTAAGCAAAAATTTCCTAATAAAAATTTATGGGCTTGGTCAGGTTTTAAATTTGATAAAGATTTAAAAGATAAAGAAGTTGTAAAATATTTAGATGTTTTGGTTGATGGTCAATATATGGATGAGTTGCATAATCCTAAATTGAAATGGAAAGGTTCATCTAATCAAAGAGTTATTGATGTGCAAGAAAGTTTAAAAGAAAATAAGGTTGTATTAATTTAAGCATATAAAAATCTTCCGGCTTAACCGGAGGATTTTTATTGTGTGTTATAAATGTTTTATGTTTGTTTTGTTCTTCTTATCTGAGTAAATTAATCCAATTATAAATAATTGATTTACTCATTGTAAAAGGATTTAATTTTTCTACATTATTTTTAGCAATTAAATTTGTTGTAGCAAGTGTTTTGCCATTAAGAGTAAAGGTTGCTTCACCGATTTTTTGACCAGAATGAACTGGTGCAGAAACTGAATCAGGTAGGGTTATGGTTTGAGTAATTTGGCTATCTTTTCCTTTTTCTATTAATGCTCCACTATTGTTTTCTAAAACAATATCTATTTGAGATTTAACACCTTTAGAAACGTTTATGGTTTTTATTAAATCACCTTTATTGCCAAAACTTTTAAAGGAAAATTGTCCGAATCCATAATCTAATAATTTTTGTGCTTCGGCAAATCTTGTTTTAGTGCTTGGAGCTTTCATAATAACAGCAATTAAAGAAAGATTATCACGAGTGGCACTAGCGGATAAATTATATAAGGCTAAAGAAGTAGAACCTGTTTTTAGGCCTGTGGCACCTTTGTAGTTTTTAATTAATTTGTTGGTGTTTGAAAGTTGTGATTTTCCGTCACGTAAACTGTCCATCCAAATGGTTGTATATTTAGTAATGTCAGGATATTTATTTAACAATTCTCTTGACATAACAGAAATATCATAACTAGATGTAATGTGCCCATCTTCATCTAGGCCGTGGCAATTTTTAAAACATGTATCATTCATACCAAGTTCTTTTGCTTTATCATTCATCATTTGAACAAAAGCTTCTTCAGAGCCAGCAATAAACTCGGCCATGGCTACTACGCAATCATTGGCAGAATTAACGCATATAGCTTTAAGCATATCATCAACAGATAATGTTTCTCTTGGATCAAGCCAAATTTGAGAACCTCCCATAGATGCAGCGTTTTCAGAACATGGAACAGAGTCTGTTAGAGAGATTTTTT
>CAJKVD010000045.1 GCA_905203195.1 uncultured Clostridium sp.
ATTTATACCGCTTCGGTTTATTCTCTAAAGGATTTTATTGTTTACTTTTCAATGTACTTTTTGTTCTCTGTGGAACGTTTTATATTTTACTATACCTTTTTCATTTTGTCAATACTTTTTCGACATTTTTTTAAAATATTTTTTTGCTTATTTTTGGACAAAATAAAAAACTAGTAATGTGTGTATTTTTTTCATTTAGTTATTTATTTTTACTAATTTTATCATTAATATTTTAAACTTTTTTGTCTGTTGCTTGGTACTTTCTTATCTTAACATCTTTCTGAGTTTTTGTCAATATGTTTTTTAAATTTTTTACATATTTTTTTAAACTTTTTTGATGTCGTTTTTTGTCGAACCTTGGTGCTTGTTTATATTAACATTTTTATTCTTTTCTGTCAATACTTTTTCTAATTTTTTTAAATTTCTACTAATATTAAATCATCTCCTATGCACTTAATGTGTTCCCAAGGTATTATTATATCATTGTTCCCGGCAAATATGTTTAATATTTTATTATTTCCTGGTACTATTATAGAAGTAATTTTTCCACTTTCTAAATCTGCACATACATCTTGAACATATCCGAAGTCTTTTTCCATCTTTTATATTAACAACTTCTTTATGTTTAAAATCCAAACCTTTATCTCCCATTCTTAGCACTTCCTTTTATATGTTTTTTATATTATATTCATTTTTTTTATTTTATGAACTATATATATCATATTCATTATCAAATTTAGAATTTTTTAATTACTTATTTATATAATCTTTTTATTCTATCAATTGCATTTTTTTCTAACCTAGAAACTTGTGCTTGAGATATTCCAAGTTCTTCTGCAACTTCCATCTGAGTTCTACCTTCAAAAAATCTTCTATTTATAATATCTCTTTCTTTGCTATTTAATTTTTTTAATGCCTGCATAATTGTCATTTTTTCTGCCCATAATTCGTCTGTATTTTTTTTATCTTTTACTTGGTCCATTATATATATGCTTTCCGCTCCATCATTATATACTGGTTCTTGTAATGATATAGGATCTTGTATTGCATCTAAGCTAAATGCTATTTCTTCTTTTTCTACTTGTAATTCCTTTGCTATTTCTTCTATTGATGGTTCTTTATTATTCTCTTTTAGATATTTTTCTTTATATTGTAATACTTTATATGCTAAATCACGTATTGATCTGCTAACTCGTATACTATTGTTGTCTCTTAAATATCTTTTTATTTCTCCAATTATCATTGGAACTGCATATGTCGAAAATTGTACGTTTTGTGTAATATCAAAATTATCTATTGATTTTATTAATCCTACACATCCTACTTGAAACAAATCATCTGCATTTTCTCCTCTACCATAAAATCTCTGAATCACACTTAATACTAATCTTAAATTTCCATATATAAATTCTTGCCTTGCTTCTTCATCTCCTTGTTTTATTTTTATAAATAGTTCTTCTTTTTCCCTTTTAGATAATATTGGTAATTTTGATGTGTTTACCCCACTAATTTCAACTTTATTGAACAAAAGAAAAACCTCCTTTGGATTTACTATTTTTAGTATTTCCAAATTTGGTTTTTTTATTCTATATTATATTATTGTAGTTTTTCTCCACATTCGTTACAAAATTTACTTGTTGAATCATTCTCTTTTCCACATTTTGGGCATTTTATTTTATTTTTTTGTTCTTCCATATTTATACTTGATTTTTGTGTATTCTGCCATGGTCCAGTTGTAGCTCCTCCTACAATTCCATTACTTGCCATATTCATCATGCCTATTCCCATAAATCCGTTCATTGCTCCACTTGAATTTTTAGCTGCTTCTTGTACTGCATTTGAATATGCACCTGTAAGTGTTCCTTGCTGCATATATGAATTACTGCTTAATTCGTATTGGTCTATTTTCTTTTCTGATTCTTCGTCTAATGTTACTGATTCAACAACAAATCCAACCAATGATATTCCTCTTTTTCTAATTGGTTCATCAAATACTTGTGCATCCATTATTTCTTTTATTTCGTCTGTTTGACTTGGTAATTCCAATACTGGTACTTTATGTGTAGAATTCCCCAATTCGTTTAATACATTCTGGAATGCTCCTATTACTTCTGCTCTCATTTGCTCTACTAAATCACTTTTTCTGTATACTGTTGCAACACCTGCAATTTCGCTCATGAACAATGCTGGATTTGAAATTTTAAATGTGTATTTTCCAAAACATTTAACTTTCACTCTTAATGGTATTATTGTTCCTGTCATTTGGTTTGGTATTGGATGTGACCAATCTTGGAATGGGACTGGTGCTGGCGTTCCAAATTTATTGTCCATTATTTCTTTTATATTAAAGAAAAATACTGCTTGTTCTTTTGCTGTTGCTCCATTATATGTAAACCTTTGCCACATTTCTTTAAATACTGCTCCAAATTGTCCTGCAAAAAATGATGGTGATGATGAGCTGTCAAATGTATATATTCCTTCTTCTGCTGTTGCATCTATTACTTTTCCATTGTCGTAAATTATTGCACATTGTCCTGGTGCTACAATTATTGTGCTTTTGTTTGTTATTACTCCTGTTGGAGTTGTCTTTTTTAACATTAATATATCATTTGTCATTTCTTCACATCTTATTGCCTCTTTCCATTGATCTTTTAATGTTGAGCCTATGGCTCCTGCAGTTGCTTTTATTAATCCCATATTTTACCTCCATTATTTTATTTCTCTTTCTAAATTAGAAAGTACCCAGCTATATTCTCCTGTTGTTATTATACTTCCACAATATTCGCATTTTCCTGCTGATGTTATTTGTGTTGGTGCTCCACAGTTTGGGCAATTTGTTGTACTTATTTTTTCTGTTCCTTCTTTTGTTTGTAATCCTTTTTTTCTTATAAATGTTAATAAATATGTATTTACTCTTTCTGTTGTTTTATCTCCTCTTATTACTTGTTTTGTTGTTGCATCTATTATATAATCTGCCATTCTTGAATTTAATCTTATTGTTAATATATCTTTATCTCCACTTTGTTCAAAGTTATATAAATTTGCAAAATTTACACATATTCTATCCATTACATTTATTTGATTATTGTCTATATATCCTTGCAATTGATTTTTGTGTTGTTCAAATAATTCGTTTGTTTCAAATACTCTTATTACTGACCAGTCCCTGTCTGTCCATGCTTGTTGTAACTTTACAAATAGACTTTTTACATTTGATATGAATTCTTCTTTATTAAACATAGGGTCTATTTGTTTTATTTTTGCTTCTACTATTTTTTCTCTTTGTAAGTCTGGTCCTCTGTTTATTCCATTAAATTGATTTTCTGATCTTTTTTTATCATCTTTCTTATTTGCTATATATATTAATATACTAGCTCCTATTATAACTATCCAAACTATATCTCCTACTATTGTTCCACTACCAGTTGAACTATATGAACTGCTTGTGTCCCAATCACTTGATGAACTACTCCATGAACTTCCACTGTCCCATGAACTTCCTCCACTATCATATGATTCAAAGCTTCCTACATCAGCTTTTACTTGTGTAAAATTTAGCATTATTACCATCATTATAGTTATTAATATGATTTTTCCTATCTTTTTTTTCATTTTTTCACCCCCTTTTATCTTATGTGCAAATAACAAAAGTGAACAATTATTATATGATTTTTTATTTCATATAAAATAAAATAGTTTTGTTACATTTTTATTATAACAAAACTATTTTTATTTTTCTACACTTTTTTACATTTTTCATCCTATTTTGCTACTTATGTCTTTTTTCATTTTGCCTATTATTTTCTTTTCTAATCTAGAAATATAACTTTGTGAGATTCCGTAGTTCATCTGCAACTTCTCTTTGTGTCTTTTCTTTTCCTGTTTTAAAACCAAATCTCATTTCCATTATATTTTTTTCTCTATCATTTAATTTTAGTATTGAGGCTCTTAATAATTTTTTATCTACTTCATCTTCTAGGTTTCTTGATGTTATATCTGGATCTGTTCCTAATATATCAGAAAGTAGTAGTTCATTTCCATCTCCATCTTTATTAAGTGGCTCATCTATAGATATTTCTCCTCTTATTTTACTACTTTTTCTTAAAAACATTAATATTTCATTTTCTATACATCTTGAAGCATATGTTGCTAGTTTAATATTTTTATCTATATTAAATGTATTTACTCCTTTCATTAGTCCTATTGTTCCTATTGATATTAAGTCTTCTATTCCTATTCCTGTATTTTCAAATTTTTTGGCTATGTACACTACTAATCTTAAATTTCTTTCAACTAGTATTTGCCTTGCTTCTAAATTATCTTCCTTTGATAATTCTTTTATGTATTTTTCTTCCTCTTTTGCAGGTAGTGGTGGTGGTAATGTTTGGCTCCCTGCTATATAAAATATTGGTAAATATTCTATTTGTTTTTCCTCATTTATGTATTTTGCACATATTGTTTTTATCATTTCTAAAATTCTCATGTTTTTTCTCCTTTCGTTTATAAAATATCAATTCCTATTAAAGCTCTATATTCTCCTCTTTTTGTAAGTGATTTATTGTAAATTCCTATAATAATATTGTCTTTTCTTATTGCATTTTCTTCGGTTTCTATTATTATTTCATCTGATTTTATTCCTATTAACATTCCGTTTTGTCTTCCTAGTGATGAATATGGTATTAATTTTAATTTTGCTATATATTTATTTCTAATTATTTCTGGAACATTTTTGAAGTCACCTCCTATTATTTGTTCTGTGTTTTGTAAAATTTCTTTTGGTATTATTTTTTCTAATAAGCTTGATTCTACTACAATAACTGGCACTCCTGTTATTGGATCTTTTAACATATTTCCAGTATCTACTATAGCTGTAGTCTCTACTTGCTTTTTTTCTATTATTATTTTTATATTACAATACATGTCTTTTTTGGATATTTTATTTTTTACTATTTTAAATCCTGTTATTAATATAATTGTTGCTATTATCGCTCCTATAAATATCGTTTTTAATGGGTATGTTCCTAAGAATAATCCGTTTTTCATTAATATTTCCTGTGGTTTTATTACATATATTAATGCAAATGCTACTCCTCCAAATAAAAATGAAGTTAAATAGAATATTATTACTTGTCTTATTAATTGTTTTAGTTTTTGGGGTTGATACGCAATATATACCATTATTATTGATAATATTATTTTAAAAAATATATTTGAATATATAGCTACTGGATATATGTATGTCATAATTGAATATATTGCTCCGTATTATACTTGATATTATAATTTTAATATGATTTATTTTTAATTTTAAAATTATTGCTGTTGCATATAGAATTATACTATTCATAATTAAATTTTCTATAATTACTATATCTATGTATATCTTCATTTTCATCACCATCTTTTTATTGCTTTTTTATTTTACTACGTATATATTGAAAATGCTGTCTTTTCTTATTGTAGAATAAAAGAAATATTCGACACTAAAAAAAGACATAAACCTAATCTTTTTCGATTGATTTATGTCTTTTTTGTATTTCTTTTTTTATATATATTACATGTTTTTATTTCTGTTTTTTCTTAAAAAAGCTGGTATATCTAAGTCATTTTGTGATGTGCTTGAGTCTACACTTGATGGAATAGAGTTTATTTTTTTCTCCCATGTTTTTGATACTATGTTGTCTACACCTATACTTGATATTGGTTCATTTTTTTCAAACCCTGTTGCTATTACTGTTATTTGAATTTCATCTTCCATGCTTGTGTCTGTTACTGTACCAAATATAATATTTGCTTCTGGGTCTACACTGCGTTGTACTAATTCTGCTGCTGTGTTTACTTCGTGTAATCCTAAATCTTCTCCACCTGTAATATTTATAATTACTCCTTTTGCTCCTTCTATTGATGTTTCTAGTAATGGACTTTGTATTGCTTCTTTTGCTGCATCTTCTGCTCTGTTTTCTCCTGATGCTCTTCCAACTCCCATATGTGCCATTCCTTGGTTTAACATAATAGTTTTTACATCTGCAAAGTCAAGATTTACTAATCCTGGTACTGCTATTAAGTCTGATATTCCTTGTACACCTTGTCTTAATACGTCATCTGCTTGCTTGAAAGCTTCTATTATTGATGTTTTTCTGTCTATTATTTGTAGCAATTTATCATTTGGTATGACTACTAATGTATCTTCTTTTCCTTTTAGACTTTCAATT
>CAJKVD010000046.1 GCA_905203195.1 uncultured Clostridium sp.
ATGTTTATAATGAGGGGAAAGAAGATTATCGTCAAGTGTTTGCACAAATGACTAAAAAAGACGGTTCTTTTTTAGTAGCTAAATTAAAAGATGATAAATTTAGTTGGCAAAATTTAAAAGGAAAAACAGTTATACCAGGCAGAAAAGGAGGAGTTCCTTATATGACGTTAGAATATGTGTTAAGAAAAAATGGAATTAATCCAAAAACAGATTTAAAGTTGGATGATAGCATTAAATTTGATTTAATGGCTGGAGCTTTTACAAGTGGAGATGCGGAATATGTTACTTTATTTGAGCCAACAGCTTCATTAACAGAACAACAGGGAAAAGGATATATAGTTGCTTCTGTGGGAAAAGAAGCGGGGGATATACCATATACAGCATATTTTGCGAAAAAGAGCTATATAGAAAAAAATGAAAATCTTATACAAAATTTTACTAATGCAATATGTGAAGGTGAGAAATGGGTAAAAAATCATACATCAGAAGAAATTGCAAATGTTATAATGAATTTCTTTCCTGGAACGGAAAAAGATTTGATAAAAACAGCAGTTCAGAGTTATAAAGATATTGATGCATGGAATGAAACACCGGTACTTAAACAGGAGAGTTTTAATAGGTTACAAGAGGTAATGACAATGGCTGGAGAACTTCAAAATAAAGCTCCATATGAAAAAATTGTTAATAACACATATAGTGAAAAAGCAAGATAGTTTTAATAATAGTGCACAGGTTTTATATTGAAAATCTGTGTACTATTAAGTGCAAAATGATAATTTTTTGTAGAAAAATAGGAGGTTATGTCGAATGTATTGTAAACCAGTAAATTTTATGTTAATATGTGAAATGTATAGGAATTCTTAGAAAAAATGAAAGGAGAAATAATGTTGTTATTTACATATAACGACTATTTAGATTATAATTCTAATTATAAAATACAAAAATTTGTAAAATTACAAAATAAAAAGGTTAATAGTCAGATTAATATAAAAAAGCCGCCAGGTGATTTTACTGATACGTTAGATGTTGTATTAAATAAATATATAGATCTAAATATAGAAAAATTATTAAAAGAAGAGCAAGAAATTTCTTATGTAATTAATGATTATTTTAAAGTGCAAATATGTGAAGTAACTTTAAACAGTTTAGAAAAAATTGAGTCTTATTTAAATTTTAAAAGTCAAATTTTTAAAGTCAAGGGAAAAGAAATTTATTTTCTTATTAAACTCGAAAAAAGTCCAAATTATAATATGCCATATATAGTTTTTGAGGAATGTATGGAATTTATGAAAAAATGTAGAGATTTTCATATTCAAAAAATGCCAATAATTGTTCCAATAATTATATATATAGGAAATAAAAAGTGGAATGTAAAAAATTGCAATTGTATAAAATATACTAGTTTTGGTGAAAATAATTTGCAATTAGGTTATAATGTAATTGATTTTAATTTGTATAAAACAGATGAATTAGTTAATAAAAAATCTAAGATTAGTAAATGTATTATATTAAAGAAAGAAATAGATATGTACCTAACTAGAATGCAGTATAACCTATAGGGTTCAAAAAAGATAAATATTTACAAATAAATTAAAAAAAGTGTTGACACCTGCAACTAATAGTGCTATATTTACATATGGATATAATAATTATAACACTAAAAATAAAAGGAGTTGATACAATGGTTGTGGATTATACTTTGATAGGTAGAAGAATTAAATATGCAAGAATGAGAAATAAGAAGAGATGGCAGCTAAATTAGATGTATCTGTGGCTTTTTATAGCAGAGTTGAAAGAGGTACAAGCCATGTGAATTTGGCAAGAATTATTGAGATATCAGATATTCTTGGGATGTCTGTGGCCTTTTTTATAACAGGGGTTTCTGAAGAAGCAAATAATTATTTAGATGTAGAATTTAAAGAATTGTTGGAAAAGTGTACACCGAAGCAACAAAAATTTATTTATCAAATAGCAGAATTGGTGTTAGAAAATTTGAAATTTTAAATTATTAGCTATTTTCTTTGTTTTTTAATGAGAATAATTGTATTTTAATGTTATAAAATTGCAAATGTTTGTGTTGAAAATTTATAATAAGTATGATATGATGTGATCGATAAAAGACTAAAAAGGTGGTAAAAAATGTATTTAAAAAAGATAGAAATGCAGGGGTTTAAATCATTTGCAGATAAAACTGTAATTGAGTTGAAACAAGGAATTACAACAGTAATAGGACCAAATGGATCAGGAAAAAGTAATATATCAGATGCAATTAGATGGGTATTAGGAGAGCAAAGTAGTAAAGCACTAAGATGTTCAAAATCATTAGATATTATATTTGCAGGAACACAGAACAGGAAATCTTTAGGATTCGCAGAGGTATCTTTGATATTTGATAATAGTGATGGTGGTTTGCCAATTGAATATACAGAAGTTACAGTTACAAGAAAGATTTATCGAACTGGTGAAACAGGGTATTTTATAAATAAAGTTCCATGTAGATTAAAGGATTTACAAGAACTATTTATGGATACAGGTATAGGCAAAGATGGTTATTCTATTGTAGGACAAGGAAAAATTGATGAAATTTTAAGTAATAAATCTGAGGATAGAAGGCATATTTTTGAAGAAGCCTCAGGGATTGTAAAATATAGAGTAAGAAAACAAGAAACAGAAAAAAAACTTGAGCACACTAAACTTAATTTGCTACGTATAAATGATATTTTATCAGAAATTGAAGGGAATTTAGAACCATTACAATTACAGTCGGAAAAAGCAAAAAAGTATTTGAATTTAAGAGAAAATTTAAAAAATATAGAAGTTGGATTGTTTTTATATAATATAAACCAAGGTAAATCAGATATTGAAAAAATTGTAGAAGATGAAAATATAACGAAAGAACAATGTGATACAGAAGAGACTAGATTGGAAAGAGTAAAATTTCTTAAAGAGCAGTTAAAAGGAGATATAGATGAAATTACAAATAAGATAGAGAATATGTCTAATCTAGGTTTTGAAAGTCAAAAAGAAATTGAAATGTTAAATTCGGATATAAATGTTGCAAAAACAAAAATTTTAAGCAACAAAGAAAATCAAGAAAGATTTTTACAAGAAATACAAGAAAAAAATACAAGGTTAAAAGAGTTAGAGGATGAACAAAAACAAAAAGATGAAAAAAGGAAAAATTTACGTCAAAATAAAGAAAAGTTTACTAAGGAATTAGAACAAAAGCAATCAGAATTGGATAAAATAACACAAAAATTAACAAAGGAAGCATTAAAAATAGAGCAGTACAAAAAACAAGTAGAAGAAAATTTAGAAAAAAAATATGAAAAACAGGGAGATATACAAGAACAAGAAATAAATTTCGAAAATTATGAAAAAAGGCAAAAGCAGGTTAAGCAAGAAATACAAGCTATTATTTCTGAATTGGATAATACACGTATGCGCAAAGAAGAAATTTCAAAAGAATTTTATGAAATAGAATCAGTTAGAAATATTAATTTGAACCAATTAGAGAAAATTACAAAAGAAAAAGAAGAAGCAAATCAAAAAATTAAAATATATCAAGCAAAACTAAACACTATTTCAAATGAATTAAGAATGAAGCAGTCAAGACAGAGTTTTTTAATAGAGACAGAAAAAGAAAAAGAAGGTTATACAAAAAGTGTAAAAACATTATTAAATGATTGCGAAAGTAATGTTGCATTAAAAAAAGGTGTAGAAGGTGTATTGGCTAATCTTATAGATGTTCCAGAAGATTTGCAAACTGCTATTGAGATGAGTTTGGGAATGGCGTTGCAGAATATTGTAACAGAAACAGAACAAGATGCAAAGAAATTAGTGGAGCATTTAAGAAAAAATAATATAGGTAGAGCTTCTTTTTTACCAATTACTTCTATAAAAGGAAAAAAGATTGATAATATTAAGGGAAACAAAAGTGGTATTATAGGTGTTGCATCAGATTTAATAAAATACAATAAAAAATATGAACAAATAATATTTAATTTATTGGGTAGAACTGTAATTGTAGATAATATGGATACAGCAATAAGGGTTTCAAAAGAAAATTTGCAAAGTTTTAAAATTGTTACACAAGAAGGAGATATCATTAATCCTTCTGGAGCAATCACAGGTGGATCTGTTATGAAAAAAACTGTAAATATTCTAGGAAGAGAAAGAGAAATAAAAAAATTAGGAAAAGAAATAGAAGGTTTGCAACAAAATATTGCTAATATAGAAAAAGAAAAAGAGCAGTATGAACAATCTATTGAAGGAATATTAGAAATAGCAGAAAAACTTGAAAAAGAATTGCAAGATAATGAGATTGTTTATGCAACTGGTAAACAAAAAGTTTTATCTTTTGAAGAGGAAATTCAGAAGATAGAAAAAAGATTAGATAAATTTAAGTTAGAGCAAGAAAAATTAGAAGAGCAGAAGAAATTGACAATTGCTAAAAAAGCAGAATTTGAAAAAACAATAAGTGAAATTACTTTTGAAAGTGAGAGATTATCTAAGATAATAACAGAATATGCAGAACTAAATAAGGATAATCAAAAGTATATAGATGATTTAAATTTTGATATTACAAATTTAAAAATTTCAGTTTCATCTTTTGATGAAAGCGAGAGTTCTATAGAAGAATTAAAGCAAAGAATTCAACAGGAAATTACTGCAAATGAACAGTCTGTAAAAAGTAAAAATGAGCAGATAGAACAGAGCAAACAAGAAAATGTAAATTTACAAAATTCAATAGTAGAAATAGAAGGAAAGATTAAGAAAATTCGAGAAGAAGTAAAAAATAGTGGTGCAAAGATTGATGAATTAAAACAAGATAGGACTAATAAAAATGATAAATTGGCAGATTTGGAAGAACAGATAAATGAAAAATTTAAAGTGATTGAAGATTTGAAATCTCAACTTGTTAAAATTGATGTAAAAAAGAGCAAGATTCAAGAAGAATTGAGTGAAACAATCAATAAGTTATGGGATGAGTACGAGTTAACACCCAATTCTGTGGAAGGTTATGAAAAACCTAAAAATATTTCTGAAACTAAGAAACAAGTAAATTTATTAAGGGTAGAAATGCGTGAAATGGGGAGTGTTAATTTAGAATCAATAGAGGAATATAAAAAGATAAAGGAACGTTATGATTTTATGAGTGAACAGCGTTTAGATTTAGAAAGTACAATGTCAAAATTGCGTAAAATTATAACAGATATGACGGGTATTATGAAGGAGCAATTCAAAGAGAAATTTAAAGAAATTAATAAAAATTTTGGAGAAGTATTTGCTGAATTGTTCGGAGGTGGTAAAGCAGAGGTAGCATTGGAAGATGAGCAAAATATTTTAGAGTGTGGAATTGAGATTACTGCTCAACCACCAGGAAAAAAATTGCAAAATATGTTGCTTTTATCAGGTGGCGAAAAGGCTTTAACAGCAATAGCTTTGTTATTCGCAATTTTAAAAATAAATCCTGCACCATTTTGCGTATTAGATGAAATTGAAGCTGCTTTGGATGATGTAAATGTATATCGCTATGCAGAGTATTTGAAAAAATTTGCTATAGACACACAATTTTTAGTAATTACACATAGAAAAGGTACAATGGAAGCTGCGGATAGTGTTTATGGTGTGACAATGGAGGAAAGTGGTATATCCAAATTACTTTCAATGAAATTAAGAGAAGGATAAAATAAATTGTTTAAGATTATATAAAAAGAGGATTCCTTTTTTAGGGTCTCCTCTTTATTTTGTATTTTCTATAAATCTGTTAGATGATTCTGAATTGTCAAATAGTTTATCAATTGATATTTGTAATGCATTGCTTATTTTCCATAGATTGAAAACACTAACACCTTGATTGATTTTATCGCTCTCTAATCCACCTATTAAAGCAGTTGATACATCGACTATTTCGGCTAAGTCTTCTTGTGTCATTTTACCAATTTTTAAATTATATAATTTTCTATAATATTTTATGTTTTTTCCGATTACTTTAAACAATTTAGTAGAACTGATTTCTTCCATGTACATACATCCTTTCAAAAATTCATTACACAATTTATTTTCTAACTTTATAGGTTAAAATTCAATCAATCTTAAATGAAAAAATATCATGAATAATGACAAAATACCAAAAATTATATAAATCTATAAGGTATTTGTTAACCTAAAT
>CAJKVD010000047.1 GCA_905203195.1 uncultured Clostridium sp.
CAGCTTTCACAGGCAGGAATCAGATATAGATACTTCTTAAAGGGCGACAATTTCAAAGATCATACAAGAGATGACCAATACAAAAATTCAGATTTTTATAGAAATTATCCAATGGCGGCATCAGATTACGTATCAGATGTACAAAACGAACAATCTGAGAAAACTAAAAACAGTTTTTTTGAAAATCAAAAAACAAAGATAAAAAACATTTCAAAAAACAAAATAAAGCTGAAAAAAGTGAAAAATGCCACGGGATATAAGATACAATATTCCCTAAATAAGAAATTTAAGAAGAAAGTAAGAACAATCAAAACAAAGAAAACGACTTACAAAATAAAGAAACTAAAAAAGGGAAAAACCTACTATATACGCTATAAAGCGTACAGAAATAGCTCAGAAGGACAGGTTAGTACAGACTGGTCAAAGACAAAAAAAATAAAATTGAAAAAATAAAAACAACAAAGAGGACTAAGAAATGATAAAGAAGTCCTCTTTTTTTTGCATAAAAACGAAAATCAATAAAAACATTTCAAATTCTTGTGAAAATGCACAAAATAAAAATAATTTTACCCCTTATAATGTTTGAAAATGCACAAAAAAGGTGTTAAACTGTCGCTAGTACATTTATTCGGGCTTTCGAAGATAAATCGTAATTATATTAAAAAGGGAAGGGAGATAAGAAGAAATATGAAAAGAATGAAAAAAGTACTATCTATTGTATTATCGCTTGCTATGATTTTGACTTCAATTACAGTATACAATACGAAAACAGCAAAGGCTGATGATGACAATGAACAAGCATTTAGTGGCTTTGAAGTTGCTATCAACGAAAAGCAGACAATTACTGCAAAATGGAGCCATAAGGTAGGTTACAAAGATTATGTTTATATCTATAGTAAAGACGAAGCAGAAACTATAAATGAGAGTACAGATTTTAAAAAACAAGATTCTCATGATGCTATAAGTACTAATAATGACTGGAATTGGAACCAGAGTGCTGATGGCGTAAATGCTGATGCTGATAACATTTATAGAAGCAAAGACTCATCAATAGAAACACAAAAAGGTGGAGAATGGGTTCTAGTTGTTCTAAGAAGAAAAAAGGACGATAATAGTCTGGTTGCTTTTCATAAATCAGATGTCATAAAAACAACTGAGTATGTGATTACAAATAAGAAATTCAATTTAAGATCAACTGGTATAGATTATACAAAACCTGTTGCAAATACTGGTCCTACATTTATGTGGGATGCTGTTTCTGGAGCAGAAAAATATATTATTGAATATATCGATGAAGAAACAAAAAAAATAATAGCAACATATTATTACACAAACAACCAATTTACTCATTATAAATACTTTTCAGATATTAAGGGAACAAAAGCCGGAGAAACATATACAGTAAAGGTTTCTGCAAAAGACTCTGAAGGAAGTACTATCCATTATGAAGATGGAGATACCTATGAAATAAAAGGTGTTGCTAAATATTACGAAGCACCGGCAGTTGAAGATCCAGATAAGACAGAAAAGAATGTAGAACAGACAGGTTATACTAATGCTGAAGACATCAAAGATTGGAAAAAGTTAGAAGGAAGGACAAGTGATGGTTCAACGGCTTGGATTTCGCAGGCGGTATATGATTCAATGGCTGCGTATGAATGTAATGGTCTACTTCCAGCAGGAGATCCAGTTGGTGGAAAGCAGAAATATAATATTTCAAGTAATCTGAAAGCAGTGGATGTATTTGCTTTTGTTGCTAAGGGCGGTTGGCCAACAGCTGTTGTTATTAACGGAACACGTTATTTAAATGCAACAGCAAACACTTTAGTTTATGTAGGAAATGACTGTGTTTACATAAATCAATCATTATTGACAATACCAGAAGGACAGAATACTGCTGATTATGTAATTACACCAGAGGGATCAAATGGAACACCTACTTTTGTATTACAATTAAGAAAAGATGAGAGATTTACTGTGTCAATTAATGGTAATGATACTGAAAAGGTTGAAGCAAACAAGACATATACTTTACCAATTGAAGAAAATGTAGAGTATTACTATAATAACGGAAAAATTTATAAACCTGGAACAGAAGTAGAAATAACGAAAGATATAGATTTTGTTACAATAAATAATATTTCAGTTAACCTTACAAATGGCGCTGCAATCAGAATTGATGACAATCAGGCTGGTGGAATTAGATTTAAAGCAGATGTTGATGTAACTTGTGGAGTTGACAGCGAAAAGAATAATATTATCAACGCTGTTCAGACAGGTATTCTTCTTACAACACAGGATAAGTTAGATAAAGCAAATAATGCTGAATTAAACATTGATAATATTGAGACAATAGGAAAAGTTTTAAACATTGAAAATAAAGGATGGTTTAATGATAAAGTAGGTTCTTATTGCGCATCATTGGTGAATATAGTTGAAGCTAACTATCCGAGAACTTTTGTAGCTAGAGCATATATAAAGGTTACATCAAATGACGGAGTTGATTATGTATATTCTCAGGATAATGGTGATGAATATTCAAAATCAGTAATTAGAACCATTAAAGGAATTGCAAATAGCATTTTTAAAGATAAAACAGAATTTAATGGTTATAGTGATGATGAAAAGTCTTTAATTAAGAAATTTGCAGGTATTGTTGATACAGCTGAATAGGAGGATATTATGAAGAGAGAATATATAAAACCAGAAATGGACTTAATTGAATTACGTAAAGTTGATATTATTACAGCTAGTGGTGATTACGACGATACAAGTTTTATGGATTATAATACCATTATTAATGGATTGAATGATGGTAAATATTCTAAATTCCATTAATAATTAATAAAGTTTTAAAGACCAAAAAATCCCAGACCTTTTCGCCTGGGATTTTTTATATAAATTTCTAATTATTACTGATTTAATCCATCTAACGTAATATCTTCTGACCAACCGTCATCGCCGAACACTGCCTGACCTGTGCTTGTTGTTATTTCTAAATCAAGTTTATTTACAGATGTAAATGCCATATTTCCTTCAAGTTTAACGGAGGCTCCAGCTTTATACATTTTCCCTTCACAGTAGTAACCGTATGTTGCAGTTTTTGGAAGAATTACAACATTGTTTTCTACTGTTGCTAAATTCCAAATAGTGAAAGAAGGCTTTTATACACGCCAGTTTTCTTTTTACAGTTTTGGGCTTGAATTGAGTGTGTAGTCTTGATATGTAGTTTTCCAGTGTGCTAATGGAAGTGGCAGTTTCAAGATTTTCTTTAGCAAATTGGCTGAACTGCTTTAAGTCAATGTTGTAAGCTTTCAATGTTTTTGCGTCCATTCTTTTTTGGAATTGGCAGTGGTTTAAGTAATCTTAAATTGTGTTTTGTAATGTGTTCATTTGAATTCTCCTTTTTCTTTAAAATATAGATAAAATTGTAATACAAAGACGAAAAAAGTATTAATTTTGTGTAAAGTCTGATATAATGAAAACACCAAGATTGAGCGGAATTTAAACGGGGATTATGTTGAGGGAACGAGAGAAAATAGATATAAAAGCTTAACAGATTTACAGTTTTTGGAAGTTCGTTTTGAGTACGAAACTGAAATGATTATGTAATTAAAACAGTGAAAAGTGTTTGCTATAATGAAAAAAATAGGGAATAGTTCGTTAATGAAAAAAGAAAGTTAAAAAATAAGAGGAAAGGAGAAAATGTAATAGAAGTATTCTTAAAAGTAGTGAAAGCAAATAGAAAAAGTACAAAAGAACATTTATAGTCAATATAAAATTAATATTATTAATATATTGAGTATATTGTAAGAGGAAATTGAAAAAGAAAGATAGTGTGATATTAAAAATCACACTAAAAGAGGTGAAAAAATGAAAAGATTAAAAAGATTACTAGCTGTAATTATGGCGATTATTTGTGCAGGTTCTATTGCTAATTTTGATGTTAAAGCTGAAGGCTTAAAGATTAATGAAAAACATAAAAAAGCAAAGATAATAAGAGAAATTAAAGAATTAAAAACAAAAACATCATCAACATATCAGTTAGATAATGGTGCTAGATTACTAAAAGTAAATCTGGGAAGTGAAGATTCTGAAATGGAAAAAAATGGTGGAAATTTAAAGAAAATAACAAAGGATGGAAGAAAAAAATTAAAAGAATTAGATGTGCGAAATGTAAGCAATTATTTAATGAGCAATTCTTCAGAAACCAAAAAAAATTATTTTCCAAAAGAATTGTCCGAGACTCAAGGTGTGGTTATGGAAAACGAACAAAAAATTATCGAGTTTACACCTACTGATTCAGAAGGCAAAAAAACTAAGGTAGACGAAAATTGTATTACATACAAAATGAAAGATGGTAAAATAGACTACAAATATTTATCTTATGAGAATGGAGTTAAGGAGGAAATAATATTAAATGAAAAAGTAGAAAATAATATTTTTTCATTTAAATTAAAGAAAGAGGACATAAAACTTGAAAAAGATGATGTCAGTAAAGAAATTAAAATTATTGAGAAAGAAAATGGTGAAGCTATAGCGTACATTGCTGCACCTAATATAAAGGACAATGGTGGAATATTAGATTATGATAATGTACATTATGAAATAAAAGAAGAAAAAGAAGAATACATTATAAGTGTAGTAGTTAATCAAGAATATTTAAATGATAAAGAGAGAATGTATCCTATTACTATAGATCCAACAATGGTATGGATGGATAATAGACTTCAAAGTGCATTAGTATCAAGTTTTACAGGGCATAGAAATGTAAATATTATTAATGGAGAGAATATTGAAGTTCAGAATTGCGGGAGAAATTTTGCACCGTATACTAATACTGAATACATGTGTTTTATATCAACTGAAGGATTGCCATATACAGGAAATATGGATGAGTTTTATGGAGCAAGAATAGAGTCAGCTAATTTGAAAATTGTAGAAAGTGCAGATGTTTCTAATGGCTTAGGAATTATGGAAATTAAGGCTCCAAAAGAAAAATGGAAAATAAGTGAAGTTACATGGAACAATCGTCCAGATACCTATGATGATGTGTGGGCTGAGTTTGCAAGTGCAGGAGTCAAAAATAGAGGACACAATATTGATTTAACAAAATGGGCACAAGCAGTATCGGAAGGAAAAATAGACAGGTTTAGTACTTAGAGCACGAACTAAAGGGACACGAGCATATTTTTACGGTTCATCTCTAAATAATCAAAATTATATGCAACTAAGTATAGTTTATTGGCCATATGTGATTAATGTGAATAATTATTATGATCAGGCTTTTTCTGTTAGATATTCGTTTGATAAGGGACATAGTGAAAGTATTCAGGAGGCAAATAAGTTAGCAAATGAGATTTTTAAAGAAGTATTAGGAATATATGCAATAAACAATGAACCACAACAAATAGTTTCTTTAGCTGATAAATGTAAAATTGAAAGCGGAAAAGGAATAACAAAATCATCAATAGACGAAATATGTTCAGAACATAATATAAAATGTACTGATCCATATGAAATGTATGATGATTTTATTTCAAAATATCCAGGAAGTTCGAGAAATGGCATTGTTTCAATTTTGTGGACAGGCAACAAATTGTTTGACAGTAATGGAAATGAAGCAAATAGAAGTTTTAGATGGTACAGTAATGGAATTTTTATGCAAAATATTTTTGAATCAAATATATATTTTAAGAGTATGGTTTCTTGTTTAGTTCACTAGATGCCACATATATATGGAGCACCTGACCATTATCATGAATGGATAAATGAAGAAAAGACGATATGTAGAGGAGGAGAAAGGTGTAAAACATGCCATCCTGACACAGGGAGAAATGAAAGCTGTTTGATGAATGTTGGCTGGATTGATAATATAGAGGTCGAAAACAAGAATACACTGTTTTGTGATGAATGTGTTGAAGATATGAAAGAGTATGTAGCAAAGTGTTATAAAAATAAGTAAATTGGAGGAATGAAGATGAAAAAAGCAAAAGTTAAATTTATTATTATGTTAACAATGATGATATTGAGCTTAGGTATAACTTTTAAGGTAATGGCATTGCAATCACCCAATTTAATGTTATCAGGAAGTGAGAATGTTATAACCGATAACAATGCAATTTTGCACGCAACTCTTTATAATGCACAGGCAGAGGGAA
>CAJKVD010000048.1 GCA_905203195.1 uncultured Clostridium sp.
AACATTAGTATAATTTGAAGTAGAAATTTTTTGAACATTACTTTTAGAAATATCTTCACTGCAATTAAAAATTCTAAAAGATGTGATAGAAACTATTGAAACAATTAAAAGAGCAAAAAATATCAAAGAAATTTTAAATATTTTATTTTTATTCAAACTAACATTATAAATAAACATATAAAACCTCACTTTAATAAAGAATTTACTAAATCTTATGCAAAAAAATAAGAAAAATTCAAAAAAATATGTACAAAACAAATTAAATATGATATGATGATGTTGTCAAAAAATGATGAAAAATACAAAAGAAAGAGAGGTAACAAACATGTTTGAAAAATTTCTAAAAAGGTCAAGTTGGACAGACATAACAATAGCGCTTGTATTTGTACTATTAGGAGTACTACTAATTGCAAAACCAACAGAAATGATGTCTGTAATATCAATTTTGCTAGGAACTGTTTTTATAATAATGGGATTTTTAAGACTAGTTGATTATTTTACTTCAGAACCAAAAGAAGACTATATTTTAACAATGTCATTAATCTACATCATAATTGGTGTAATAATACTATTCTGTCCAAACATTATTTCAAACATATTTAGTGTTGTTTTAGGAATATGGATTATTGCAGAAGGACTAAGAGATTTCCAAACAACATTAGTATGGAAAGATCTTAAATCAGGCTATTGGACATTAGCTTTGATATGCTCAATGATTATAATTATTGCAGGTATCGCTATTTTAATAAATACAACATTAGCACTAAGAACTGTGGGGATAGCAATTGTTATTTATGCAGTATTAGATATTGTAGCAAGATGCATTTTTATGAAAAAAATAAAAGATTATATTAAAGAATAAAAACAAGTTCTAAGGTGCAAAATAAAAATGCCTTAGAACTTTTTTATTATGAAAGGATTATAAAATGGAAAGTATAGATAGAATAAATAAATTATTGAACAGCATAGAAATTACTCCACATAACAAGAAAGAAATAGAGGGTGCAAAAAGAGCAATTTCAGAAGGAGATTTTACCACAGCACTATCAATAATCCAAAGTTTAAATAGAAAAAGTGAAAGCAAAAAATATAAAGGGAAAAAAGTAAAAACAGAAGAAAAGCCAAAAGAAGATAAAAAAGAAATCAAAGACAAAGAAGACAAAGAAGACGAAGAAGAAGATCTATCAATTTTTTTACCACTTGGCGACGATATACCAAGTAACATATTTCCTGAAGCAGAAAACATAAATCCAGAACCAAACATACACGAAGAAGATAATGATTTAGAAGAAGATAATATAGAAGAAAATACAAGTAATGTAGATGATGAATTAGATGATGAATTAGAAGATGAATACGAAGAAGAAAAAAAATTTAACAAAATAATGTCAAATAAAAAAGAAGAAAAAGAAGAAGAATTTATATTTGAGACAGAAAAAGATAAAGAAAAATATCCAGTTGAATTACAAAATATAGAATTAGAAAAAGTATATATCGGATTATTATTAACAAAGCCAAAATATATAGTGCGATATTATATATTATTTGACCAATGTTATTTTGAAAGTGAAAGTCTATTAAATATATATAAAAGCATATTATTTACAGAAGGTGGAAACTATACGCCAGAAATTGCAAAACAAAAATTCAATTTCTCAAGAGAAGTAGAAGGAATATATCAACAAAAATATTATTTAAAACAATATGTTGCAGGAAAAAATTATAACATGGAAAAAGTATATACAGACTTAAGAAAGATTTGTTTATTAAGAAAAAAATATACAGAAATGCCAATAGAAAGTATCCAAAAAAAGATTGTAGAAATTGCCCACTATAAATTATATGATAAAATGACAATAGAGGAAGTAGAAAGTGCAACAAATCAAGTAACAGTAACAGACAAATTCAAGCAATCTGTACTAAGCACAAATTTAACAGATTTTTTAGAACGAGGAGATAATAATTTAGCAAATGGATTAAGCTTACCATTTCCAATCTTAACACAAGTTTTTAAAGGAATAAGAAAAGGAGAAACAATGGCAATTGCAATGCCATCAAATGCTGGAAAGAGTAGATTAACTGTAAATATAGCTGCATACACAGCTTTAGTACACCAAAAAAAGGTATTAATAATATCAAACGAAATGTCAGAAGAAAAGATGAAATTAGCACTTATAACAACAATAATAAATCATCCTGAGATACAAAAATTACATGGCCAAAAATTACATATTTCAGAAACAGAATTATTAGAATTCAAATTTAGACCAGATGACACTAAAAAAGTACAAGTAGATAAAAATGGATATGTAATTCAAGAAGAAAATGAAGGTAGAGCAGATTTTATAAAAAGATTAGAAGAAGTCTCATCAGATTTCAGAAAAACAATTACAGTAACAAACTGGATAAATAAACAAGTTTTAAATTCAATATATTTTATAAATATCACAGACCACACAAATGATGAATTACAAAAAGTTATAATGAACTATTATTATAAAGAAAAAATAGAATATGTATTTTATGACACATTAAAAACAGATACAGCAAATATCGGTAATGGGGAAGAGCTAAAAAAGACTGCAACAATACTTTCAAACTTGGCACAAAATTTTGGAATATTTATATGCTCTACATTACAATTAACAGAAAATAAAACGAATCCTATAAATTTAGACATAAATGATTTAGCAGTAAGTAGAACAGTAAAAGAGGTTTTAGATACATTGTGTTTATTAAAACAAATACCAAGAGACATGTATGACGAATATCATTACTCAAAAAACGAAGTAGATACAAAATTCTTTGAACTAAAAAAATCAAAAGACCCAGATGAAAGATATTATGCATGTGTTGTTGACAAAAATAGGGCAGGAGCAAAACCAAAACTATTGTTCAGTTTAAATCTAGCATATAACCGTTGGGATGAAGTAGGATATCTAAGTTTAAAGCGATAATTGATATTTGACATATAAAATTGTAGATGCTATAATAAAAATGTAAAAATTTTAACATAGGTGTTGCTTTACAATATTTAAATCAGGAGGAAAAAGATGATTACAAAAAGCAAAATAGTATTGTTAGCAAGTAAAGAGGTTATTGGTAGATGCACATATGAAGCGATCGAACTAATAACAGATGTACAGCTTGTACGAAATGTATGGCGGAGAAATAAAACTCCACTGATTGAAGAAGACACTACAGCAGCAAAAGAAGCCACAATGATGTATTTAACATTGAAAATTCCAGATTACATTTTTAGGCCAGATGATTTTGTAGAATTCTGTCATAAACATGATTTTGAATCAGGTGAATTCATTAGTGGTGAAAAAATTGATACTGCCAAAGAAGAATGTGTATTATGTGATATTGCAAACCATATGGGTATTCAAGGCCCAACATACATTTTTAATGCAAAAACACAAAATAGTTTTAACATGATCATATATGAGTCAAAAAACTTTTTTGTAAAAATAGAATTAGGCTCTATCAGAAAAGGTATGCTCATGATAAATACAAAAAAGCACATTCTTTCAGCAGCAGAAATACCAAGAGAGCAAAAAGAAGAATACTTTCAGGTAATGAGAGATATAGAGTTTTTGCTTACATCTATTTATGGAGAGGCTACAGTGTTATTTTTCGAACATGGCTCAAGTCCAGATGGAATTTCAAGCCACAAAAGATCTATTGTTCATGCACATACACATGTAGCATGGGGAGTAGAATTTCCAGAAGAATACAAAAAAATGGTTTGTCTTAAACCATCAAGTCTGGAAAGAGTAAAAGGCACTAAATACTTCTCCTATCAGGAAGGAACAAAAGGCCAATTCTTAGCTGTTAATGATCCAGATGTATATGTTCAAAGGCAGTATCCAAGACAGGTTATAGCATTAATGGAAGGAATAACAAATAGTGCATATAACTGGAGAGTAGAATCATTTGATTCTAACATGGATAAAACATTTGAAGATATCTATATGTATTTAACAGAAAACAAAGAATTCCTTTCTGAAAGAATTCTGAAAGCAACAGAAGGATTTATAAAAGGATATTCAATCAGAAAAAACCAATAAACAATAACACCTAAAATAGGGCTCTTAATTGAGCCCTTAAAATAATATAATAAAAAATAAGAAATGAAAGGAAAAAATTATGGAATACAAAAATATAGTACTACCAGATTATAACCATTGCATATTAGAAACAATAACATCTATTTTAAAATATTACAATGTAGAAACAAAACATAAATCATCTAAAAAAATAGATGAAATTTTAGAATTTAAAAAATATAAAAATATTATTTTTTTAGTATTAGATGGATTAGGGGAACACATATTAAATAATATATCAAAAGATGGATTTTTAAAAAACAATCAAATAGATTGTGTAACATCTGTTTATCCATCAACAACAACAGCAGCACTAACAACATATTATTCAGGTAAGTCGCCTTATGAAACTGGATGGATTGCATGGTCACAATACTTTAAAGAATATGGAAGAGCAATAGATATGTTTTCACACAAAGAATCATATATGAGAGAACCATTGAAAAATCCAAATCTTGATGTTTTCAAAGATGTTGTACATTATGAATCAATATATGAAAGAATAGAAGAAGCATCACCAAATGTAAAAGCTTATGAAATACAACCAGACTATGCAGAAAGAAGAGCAAAAAGGTCTATAAGAGCAAACAACATAGATGAATTAATTATGAATATTGAAGATTTATGTCAAAAACAAGATAATAATTTCATATTTGCATATTCAGATAATCCTGATGGATTATTACACAAATATGGAACAGACTCTGAAGAAGTAAAAACATTTGTAAAAGAAGCGGAAGAAAAGATTCAAAAAATGTGCAATAATTTTGATGATGACACTATTTTAATAATTTCAGCAGATCATGGACATAAAAATATAGAAAAATCATACACATTACTTGATTACCCAGAAATTCAAGAATGTTTAATAATGCCAGCTTCTTTAGAATCAAGAGTTTTAACTTTTTGGGTAAAAGAAGATATGAAAGAAATTTTTGTAAAAAGATTTAATAAAATCTTCGAAAAAGAATTCTGGCTAATGACAAAAGAAGAATTTTTAGATAAATATCACTTTTTAGGATATGGAGATAAACATTATAAAATAGATGACTTTATTGGAAATTTTGTTGCATTATCTGTAGCAGGTAGTATGATTAGATTAGAAACATTTTTAATAGAAGGTAAACCAATAAAAAAATCTACACATTGCGGTCTTTCTAAAGAAGAGATGGAAGTACCTGTTATAATTTACAAGAAAGGATAAGGTCTATTGTTATGAATCAAAATATTAAACAAATTTCTAAAAATCCTACTGCATATCATAATTACAATATAGAAAATAAAATAGAAGCGGGTATAGTGCTAACTGGAACAGAAATAAAGTCTATAAGACAAGGAAATGCCAATTTAAAAGATTCATATGCTGTGTTAAAAAATGGTGAAGTTTTTATTATTGGAATGCATATCAGTCTTTATGAACATGGTAATATTTTTAACAAAGACCCTTTACGTGATAGAAAGTTATTACTCAATAAACGTGAAATTGCCAAATTAATTGGGTTAACAAAGCAAAAAGGATACAGCTTAATTCCAATCAGTTTGTATTTTAAAGGAAATTTAGTAAAAGTAGAGTTAGGTGTTGGCAAAGGAAAAAAATTATATGATAAGCGTCAGGATTTGGCTAAAAAGGATGCCGAAAGACAAATAGCATATCAATTAAAAAACAGACAAAAATGAGAAGGATTATTCCTTCTCATTTTCATAACTTGAACACATTGATTCATCTGCTTTTTTAGATTTACAATTCTGTTTTGGAGTTACCTGAATGGCTGTTAAAGTACACTTATTTTGATTGTAATCATTATATTTGCAAGATTCAACATTGCAATGTATTTTTTGATTTCCATCCATGTTCATCATTCCTTTCAAGCTACACTTTTCAGTGATACTATTATAATGCACATTTTAAAAAAAATTATTCATCACATGGAGAAATTCCATTATTTATACATTTTTGAGATGGCTCTTTAAAGCTTAAATACCAATTTATACCATTTTTGTTTTTTTCTATTTGTTGTTGCCTTTCTTGCAATTC
>CAJKVD010000049.1 GCA_905203195.1 uncultured Clostridium sp.
TCTAATGGGTATGCTCTTCCTGCCATTTAAATTTCCTCCCCTCGGTTTTATCTAATATATTATACTCATTTTAAACAAACACTTCAAAATTTTGCTTAAAATTGATTAGCTGTGCATTTTTAGAAATTGTTGCAAGCCGAAGGTGTACGTTGGTACATCGAGGTTTGAAACAATTACTGAAAATGTGCAGATGATTGATTTTAAGCTAAATTTTACCATTTGTAGTGAGCAAAAGCTTTATTAGCTTCTGCCATTCTATGTGTGTCTTCTTTCTTCTTAAATGCTCCACCGTTACCAGCAACAGCATCCATAATTTCACCAGCTAATTTTTCAGCCATAGTTTTCTCATGTCTATTTCTAGCATAAGAAACCAACCATCTAAGACCCAAAGTTTGTCTTCTCTCAGGTCTAATCTCTAATGGAACTTGATAAGTAGCTCCACCAACTCTTCTAGCTTTAACTTCAAGAACTGGCATTACGTTTTCTAAAGCTGCTTCAAAAACTTCTAAAGGATTTTTTCCTTCTTTTTCTTTAATGATATCAAAAGCATCATAAACTATTTTTTGAGCAACTGATTTTTTACCATCAAGCATAATATTATTAACTAATTTAGTAACAACTTTGCTATTATAAATTGGATCTGGTAAAACATCTCTTTTTGCTATAAATCCTCTTCTTGGCACTATTCTTCACTCCTTTTCTATTGGGATAATCCCATTAATCGTGATACTTAAAAAAGTATCAAAGTTACTCTGGAAAGATTTTACTTTCCCGCACAGTGCTTTATAATCTATTCTAAATTTAAGTACCTCAATTTATCAAGAATTACAAGCACTACTTTCTACTAGTTATAAATCAAATTAATGATTATTTTTTAGGGCGTTTAGCTCCATATTTAGAACGAGCTTGCATTCTATCTTTAACGCCTGCTGTATCTAGTGTTCCTCTAATGATATGGTATCTAACACCTGGAAGGTCTTTTACCCTACCTCCTCTAATTAAAACAACACTATGTTCTTGTAAGTTATGTCCTATACCAGGGATATAAGAAGTAACTTCATAACCATTTGAAAGTCTTACTCTGGCTACTTTTCTCAAAGCAGAGTTTGGCTTTTTAGGTGTAACTGTTTTTACAACTGTACAAACACCTCTTTTTTGTGGAGCTCTATTATTTGTTAATTTTTTATTTTTAGAGTTCCATCCATGTTGTAAAGCTGGAGCAGTTGATTTTGTAACACCTGTTTTTCTTCCTTTTCTTACTAATTGATTAATTGTTGGCACTTAAATTTCACCTCCTACTTTTATAATTTTTATATAATAAAAAGCTATTACTATTTTATTATACAAATAACCGTTACAGACAACATACTTCTATGTTTCCATAACGGTTTATATTTTATCACTTTTTCGTTTTAAAGTCAACAAAAAGATTTAGTTTTTATGAACTTTTAACAATTATCTCTCTTCCCCAGAGTTGCTTGTTCTCATCTGATCATTTTTTTGATGAGCATAAACATTTTTTATTTCAGATAATTGTGATTCATCTAATTCAGTATTTTCAAGATTTTTTCCTAGATTAGTCTTTTCATCAACTCTCAATCCTTTAATAAAATCTTTAGCTTCATCATCTTTTTTATCTAATGCAACATTTACAGCACTTGCATTTTCAATTTCTACAGACTCATTTTTTTCAGCCAATTTTTTAATATTTATTCCTTTAATTTTTGCAACTATTTTGCTCAAGAATGTTGGTTTAAATTCTCCCATTTGCATACCAACATTAAATCTTTCTGCTTTTTTAGCTCTTTGTATAAAATCATATTTATCAAATTCATCCATTCCACCTGCTTTTGATAAATCATCTAAATCGTAAATAATATTACAAGAATTCTCAACATCTTTATATTCTGATGCATTAAGACAATCCTTAAAATATTTATTTAAAATTGTAGATTTACTTTCATTTATCAATTTTTTAGCAGAACATACACCTTTTACAACAGCATAATCAATAGCTTTAGAGTTTAATGCCTTTTTTAAAACCTCTCTGTCCTCGATTTTCATTCCTGTTTTTTCTATAGACTCTATAATATCATCCATGTCCAAGTCGCCAATTTCCTTTAAAGCTCTTCTAGGTATTTTATATTTTTCACCATCATAAATAATTGTACCTTTTCTTCCTAAATTAATTTCTATATCTTCTGGCAATTTATTATCATTAAATTCTCCACCTATAGCATTAACACTAGTACTTTGCCCTGTTGTTCCATTTTCTTCTGTTACATGATCTGAACTTTCTGTTTGTGTGTTTTCAACATTATGAACACCATCACTAGTAGTTCTTGCTGCATCTCTTCTTTTATTTTCTTCTATTGCATCATTCCAAGCTTTGTTGTATTTGCTCTGCTCTGCTTTTTGTTTTTCGGCTTCGTCTTGTTTTCTTATATCAGCAGCCATTGGAATTAACTCTTCATTTCTATCAATTTTTCCAACATTAAGCAAAAATCTTCTATACTCTGCATTAATTTCTTGTTTTTCTTTTTCTTTTTGGACAATTTGCTTTTTAACACTTGGTTCTAATGCTTTTATCTCTGTATTTAATGCCTCAATTTTTTTATTTAAAAATTCTTTATAGTGTGAATCTTTTGCTCTTGAAGGATCCTTTTTTTCTAAATCCAACATTTCTTTTAATTCATTTTCACGTTGAGCTTTCTCAGCTTTTTTATCATCCAATTCTTTTTTAATATTTTCAATTTCGTTTTCATTTTCACTTTTAGCCTTGTTATAAGCATCTTGTGCATTTTCTATTATATTACTTTTAGCCTGATACATATCTTTTATTTCTTGATCTTTTTCAGGATTTTTCTTTCTTTCATCTTTTTCTTTATCTATATCCTGAATTTCTTTTTCACCATTTTTTATAATTTCCATATATATTTTAGACTTTTGTTCAAACTCTTTATGTCCCATATTTTTCATTTCACTGATTTTCTTTTCAGCAAATTTTATTTGATCATTTAATTCTGTTTTTCTACCATCCAAATCTTCATGGCCTAATTTTTCAGCTTTTTTAGCAACATTAGCATATCCATCTAAAAACATTTTTAAATCTAATTTATTACTCATATTTTTCTCCTTTCGGTATATAAGGTATACTTTCCTCATATTACCACTATTAATAGTATACCAAAAACAAAAAATCATTTCAATAGTTTTACATAAAAAACTATAAATATTTACAAATTTCTAAATTTTCTAAACTTCTAGCAGCCAATTTTGCATAACGTTCTTTTTTATCTTTAATCTTTTTTCCTTCCAACTCTGGTAAAATGCCAAAATTAGCATTCATTGGTTGAAACTTATCATTTTTTGTAGAAATATATTTTGCCAAACTACCTATTACCGTAAAATCAGAAAAAACAATTTTTTTATTAGAACCATGCTTTTTAAAATCATAAACAGCATTTAAGGCACAAACCATACCTGAAGAAATAGACTCAACATAACCTTCCACACCTGTTATTTGACCAGCAAAATATATATTTTTATTATTTTTAAAATTATATGTATTATCCAATAATTCTGGAGAATTAATATATGTATTTCTATGCATTACACCATATTTTACAAAATCAGCCTCTTTTAAACCAGGAATCATAGAAAAAATCCTTTTTTGCTCACCAAATTTAAGATTAGTTTGAAAGCCAACCAAATTATACAAAGATGCTTGACTATCATCTTGTCTTAATTGAACAACAGCATATGGTCTTTTTGCAGTACGTGGATCATCAAATCCAACAGGTTTTAATGGACCGAAACGTAAAGTATCAATACCTCTTTTAGCCATAATTTCTATTGGCATACATCCTTCAAAAATTTCTCTTTTTTCAAAGTCATGTAAAGTAACAACTTCAGCATTAACTAATTCTTCCCAAAAAGACTCATATTCCTCTTTGCTAAATGGTAAATTTATATAACTATTTTCCACAATATTTGCACTATTGTTCATAACATCAATTCTTTTTAGCCATTCATCTACAGTCTCTTTCTTTTTCTTTTCTTGCGTATAACGATCTCCATAAAATGCAATATCAAAATCTATACTGTCCTTTGTAACTATTGGAGCTGCAGCATCATAAAAATAAAATTTATCTTGTCCTGTTAGATTTTGAATTTCGTTAGCCAAACTTTCTGATGTTAGCGGACCTGTTGCTATAATTGTTATAGTATCTTCAGAAAGCTCTTTTAATGAAATATCTTTTCCTATTTCAGCAGAAATAACCTCTATTAATGGATTTTGGCTAATCTCATCTGTAACTTTTTTAGCAAACAAATCTCTATCAACAGCTAATGCTTGCCCAGCAGGAACCTTAGTTTCATCTGCCACGCGAATTAATAAAGAATCCAACTTTCTTAATTCCTCTTTTAACAATCCACAAGCATTTGTTAACAAATTAGATTTAAAAGAATTACTGCACACAATCTCTGCCAAATCTTCATTATTATGTGCTGGAGTAAATTTTTTAGGTTTCATGTCATATAATTTAACCTTTATACCCCTTTTTGCAATTTGATAGGCTGCTTCTGTTCCTGCCAAACCTCCACCCACAACATTTATATACTGATTCATAACATTTAATCCTTTCTTAAACTTTTAACTAAATAATTTCATAATATCTTCTTTTGATAATCTATTTACAAACTTAGTTTGAGTACTAAGCATATTATCAGCAAGTGTAGCCTTTTTCATTTGTAAATCATAAATCTTTTCCTCAATTGAATTCTTAGTAATTAATTTATACACTTGTACATTATTTTTTTGTCCTATACGATAAGCCCTATCAGTAGCCTGATTTTCAGCAGACAAATTCCACCAAGGATCATAATGAATAACCATATCAGCACCTGTTAAATTAAGACCAGTACCTCCTGCTTTTAAAGAAATTAAAAACACTTTAATATCACTATTTTCATTAAATTCATCCACGAGCTTAATTCTTTCATCAACTTTTGTGCTTCCTGTTAATTTATAATACAATATATTTCTCTCTTTCAATTCGTTTTCCATTAATTCAAACATAGATGTATATGTAGAAAATATTAATATTTTATGTCCCGCTTCTGTAGCATCTTCCACTATTTCCATACATTGTTCAAGTTTACTACTTTTTCCATTATAATTCTCAATAAATATTTTAGGATGGCAACAAATTTGACGTAACCTTGTAAGTGCTGCCAAAATTTTAATTTGACTTCTTTCAACTCCATTCAAATTTATTTCTTCAGAAACCTCTTCTTTTGCCTGTGCCAAATAAGCTAAATAAATAGCTTGCTGTTCCTCATCCATTTCATTATTTAAAACTGTTATAGTCTTTTCTGGTAATTCAGTCAAAACCTCTTTTTTAGTCCTACGTAAAACAAAAGGTTCTATTAACATCTTCAACTTTTTCATAGCAATCTCATCATTTTCTTTTACAATAGGTCCTTCATATCTTGATTTAAAATTCTTATATCCAAATAAATATCCAGGCATAATAAAATCAAAAATAGACCATAATTCTGCCAAAGAATTTTCTATTGGTGTACCTGTCAAAGCAAATCTAGTCTGTGCACTTAATTGTTTTACTGCTTTTGCATTTTGTGTGTTACTATTTTTTAAATATTGTGCCTCATCAGTTATCGCAAACCTAAATAAATATGATTTTTCCTTATAGTTTTCTATATCTCTTTTTAACAAATCATAAGAAGTAATAATTAAATCAAAATCATTTATATTTTCAATCTGCATCTTTCTTTCAAAAGCTGTTCCTCTTATAACTTGCACCTTTAAACTTGGTGCAAATTTTTTAGCTTCATTTAGCCAATTCAATGTTAAAGAACTAGGAGAAACAACAATACTTGGTTTTCTATTCTCTGGGGTTTCTTCTATATATTTCAATATAACTGCCAAAACTTGAAGTGTCTTTCCTAATCCCATATCATCAGCCAAAATTCCACCAAAACGATAATTATCTAAAACTTTAAGCCAATTATACCCAGTTTTTTGATAATAACGCAAATTAGCATTTAATTCTCGTGGAAGTTCATACTCTTCATCTATCAAATCTTGATTTAAT